>LIUI01000145.1 GCA_001462235.1 Fibrobacteria bacterium GUT307 | reverse complement strand
GTATTCAATTCTGCGTATTCCATATTTTCAAAGTTTATGAAAATTATTTGTTTTTCCGATATTTTTCTCTTTTTCAAAAGTTCTGCCAGCAAAAGCAGAATTGAGGATTTGCCGGAACGGCGAATCCCAGTTATCACCTTTATGAAAGGTTTGTCTATAAAAGGCTCTATTTGCTTTATAGCATCCGCTCTGCCAAAAAGATTTTCCATATATATAATATATAAAAAATTTCGGTTATAAGCCTAAAAAAGTGACTTTTTTTTAAAGTTTTTCGGTTATAAGCATAAAACACGCAATCACCAATCCCTAACCAAACGTATTCCTATAAATTCACTTCCTCCGGGTGAAGAAATATCCGTTAGCATAGCCTTTTTTTTGCAGGCATCAGGTGAATCTAAGTAAGAACTGCCGGCTATGTTTGCTATGCTTGCATTTTCATTTTCCGGAAAAAGCCAAATTGCAGCATTACCTGCAAAATTTCGCATTCCGTTTGCAATTCGCCCTTCATTAGCTTTTTTTAAGCCGGGATTTTCGCAAAATTCATCAAAATTTGAATAGGTAGCTGCAGCTTTTTTCCACTCCTCGGCTGTGGGCAATCTTTTTTTAGCCCATTTTGAATAAGCAATAGCATCCTTCAAGCTAATAGAAAGCACGGGATAATCATTATCGGGGATTTTACAACCCATATCTTCACAAAATTTTCTGTATTCCCTGTTGCTAACCTCATTCACATCCCAAATAACAGAGGCTGTTTTGTAATCAACCTTTTTGGCTTTTTTCTCAAAGGAAAAATCCGAATGAATGCCAAAATAAAATCCAAAACCCCTGCCTTCCTTTTCTCCCAAAAGAGCGAGCGGAACCGATATTTCTAAGGAAAATCTATTGCCAACTTGCAACAAAGCACCGGGTTCCACGGAAAATAAATGGCTCTTTATAGGCAGGGAAATCTTTTCTCTAAGTGCAAGATATGGCATAAATACATGCTCTATGGGCAAACCTAAACGCAGGTAAAACTCTGCCTTATCTTGCTTTGAATATTCGTAAACGGCATTCTCTAACAAATTTAAAATCCATGCATTCTGCTCTGCAAAAAGCACAGCTCTTATTGCCGAATATCCCGAACCTCTTGGGCTTATCCAATCTGCAGCTATTCCTATTTGCAAAGGAAAATAATTGTATTGCAAACCTAGCAAAAAATTTTTCACCTCCGCATCTTCCGCCGGGAAGGCAAGCCTTGCCCCTAAGCCAAAGGGCAAACCCAAACGAAAATCAAAAGGTATTTTGAATGCATCAGAAACAAAAACCCCCGCATTGAGTTCTATATGGAATTCCTCCGGCGATAATGTGTATGCCTTGAAAGCCTGATTTCTTCGCAAAAATTCGTGGTTTATTTCAAGAATTTGCCCATTTTGCAAAATAAAATCATAGGTAGCAGGGACAAAACTCTCGCTTGGTGGCACAAGAAAAACCGAATGCTCACCTGTTAGCATGGAAGAATTTTCAAAAGGTGTTCCCGTCATTTCTTTTTCGGGATTGCCGTCTAAAAACACGCCGGCACTGTCTGGCGTTGTGAATATGTTTAGGGAAGCTCCGCCGGCAGCGGGGAGCGTGGAATAAAACAAAGCGGCGCAAATCGCAAGAACGCGCATAAAAACCTCCAAATTGGGAAAAATGTAGCAGGCTGGCCAGATTTCGGCAAACCATATATAAGAAAAATTACTGTTTAGGGAATATAGAAAAGTCGGATTTGGAAGTGATGTACTAACACCCAAAAACAGTAATCTTTTTCCCGGATTCCTCAATTTCCTTTAGTATGCCTAATTTGACGGCAAGCTAGATCTTCGGACGGATTTCTCATCTTGCCCGTCTTCTTTTTAAATATCCGCTTTCATCACGGTTATTCCTATTTGAATGCTTTGTCCTTTGCTCAAAACGCTTTTTTCTTCAACTTCCGTTCCATCTATAAAAGTGCCATTGGTGCTGCCAAGGTCTTCCAGAAAAAAGACTCCATTTTCAAATAAAATTTTGCAATGCTGCATAGAAACAAATTCATCCTTCAAACGCAAATCGCAAAAAGCATCGCGCCCAACCAGCAAACCCGCCTCCGGAATTTGCACAACTTGCTTATCTTCTTCAGGATATAAAACAGAAATATGCGGCATTGAATGGGCGAATATAGAAATTTTTACATTACCTCTATGCCTGCAATTCCACATATCATTTGCTTTGACGAATGCGAAAGCACGCATAAGTTTATGCGGGAAAATATTGCAAATTTGGCGGAATGGACGGTTGTGACGGCAGAATATCAAGCTTTGGGGCATGGGCGGCATGGGCGGGCCTGGATTGCGCCAAAAGGCAAAAATCTTTGCTTTAATGTTCTTTTGCCAACAGAAAACCTAAAACCGGAACTCTATGCCCCAACAACGCAAATAGCCGCCATAACCCTGGCAAATATACTGATAAAAAACGGCATAGACGCAAAAATAAAATGGCCAAACGATATTCTGGTAAATAAACGCAAAATCTGCGGAATAATCTCTGAATTATTAAATGATCGCATATCTCTGGGCATAGGCTTAAATGTGAACACAGAAAAATCCGATTTTGCAGAGCTAGACCGCCCGGCTACCAGCATATTTATAGAAAAAGGCATATTTTTTGACAAAAATGCCCTTTTGCAAGAGTTTTTAAGCGATTTCATGGCGAATTTTGAGGTTTTATGCAAAAAAGGACTGCTGCCTTTTATTGAAGAATGGCAAAAAATGGGTTGTTTTGTGGGGCATAAAGCTAGAGTAATAGATGGAGGCTCTGTTTTAGAAGGGGTAATTGAGGAGGTTCAAAGCGATGGAAGCCTGCTTTTTAGAACAAAAAATGGGCTAAAAACCATTTGGAGCGGCGATTTGGAAATATAAATGCAATTTTAACGCTTTAACTCTTGACAAAAGTCCTTGAAATTACTAAATTTATATCCCTATGAAGACCCCTGTTGTAAATCCAAATGCAATAGAACGCAAATGGAAAATTGTGGATGCCGAGGGCAAACCTCTTGGCCGTGTTGCGAGTAAAATCGCTCAGTTGTTAATGGGCAAACATAAACCTATTTACGCTCCAAACATAGATGTTGGGGATTACGTTGTTGTTGTTAATGCCGCAAAAGTGGCTTTAACCGGCAAAAAAGCAGAAACAAAGCAGTATTTTCACCATACCGGCTATATAGGCGGCGAACGCTGGGTTTCCTTTAAGCAATACCTAGACCGCAAGCCCGAGTTCCCAATAGAACACGCCGTTTGGGGAATGCTTCCTCATGGTTCTTTGGGGCATAAAATGTTCAAGAAATTAAAAGTATATGCCGGCGCAGAACACAAAGAAACCTCCAAAACATTAGAGCCGGTGGCTATCTAAAAGGGAAAACTATGGCAACAGCAACAAAAACTCCTGCTAAAGAAAAGGCCGCGCAGCAAAAGATTTACCGTGGCACAGGCCGCCGCAAAAGCGCGGTAGCAAGCGTTATCCTCAAAGAGGGAACAGGCCAGCGCACCGTAAACGGCCGTGATTTCAAAGATTATTTCCATTCAGATGTGCAAAACATGGTGGCAAACCTTCCCTTTTCCGTTCTTGGCAACGCAGAAAAATGGGATGTAATTGTGAATGCTAACGGTGGCGGCATAGCCGGCCAAATGGGAGCAGTCCGTCTTGGAATAGCCCGTGCCCTAGTTGAGCACAACGCAGAGGTAAAACCGGCACTTCGCCACGCAAACCTGCTTACTCGTGATGCTCGTGTTGTGGAACGTAAAAAATACGGCCGCAAAAAAGCCCGCAAGCGCTTCCAGTTCTCTAAGAGATAATTTTTTACTAAAGTTTTTCCCATTTTATGCCGATATACGGATTAGGATAATTGTATATTATCCATATTGCGGACTATAACATCCCGCAAAAGGAGAGTATATGGCTATAAGCGCAGTAGGACAATCGCAAGGCACCTCTGGTGTTTCCGTAGATTTCAAGCCCAAAAAAGGGGTAGAAACCGTAGTGGACCAAGAGAACAAAGACATCAACCAAGTGAAACCCGGCATAGATAATCAAAAATTGGAAGATTATAAAGGGGTTCAGGAAATTGATGCAAAAGTTTAAAAAGTTTAGAATAGTTTAGAGTTTAACGCTTAAAAAGCGAGGTTTTTATGGCGATACAAATTGATAAAGCCACTGGGTTAGGCTTAAACCACCAAATTGCAGAGAGGCAAAAGGCCGTTTCCAAAATCCATGAAAAATTGGGAACAGGGAAGCGGATTAACCGCGCACAAGACGATGCGGCAGGCCTTGCCGTAGCCAAACTCCTTGAATCCATGTCTAGAGGCTACAAAGCAGATGCCATAAATATTGGCGATGCTATGAGTGCCATGAACATAGGCGAGGGTGCGGCGCAAGGCGTATCAGACATGCTGGGGCGTATGTACGAACTCAGCCTCCAAGCCTCAAACGACACTCTAACCGATAGCGACCGCAAAGCTCTCAACGAGGAATTCCAGCAGCTAAAGCAGGAAATTGACAGGCAATCAAAAGCCACGGAGTTCAATACCCAAGACCTGCTTTCCGGGAAAAGCCCTTTGAGTGATGGAACAGGTAAATTCCAAGTTGGCCCCAATGCCGGCGGTCCAAATCAAATAGATGTCAACAAATCGGACCTAAGCCCGGAAGGTCTTGGCATTAAGGATATGGACATATCTTCCAGAGCAGGCGTAGCAGCGGCTTTGGACGGCATAAACAAGGCCAATGAAGCAGTCATCAGCACAAGGGTTGGTTTTGGGGTTCAATATAATCGCCTGGAACACGCCTATAACAACAACGAAAACCTGAACATAAACACAACCGCTGCACTCCAGCTTATAGAAGATTTGGATTTTGCCAAAGCCACTATGGACAAAGCAAGAGACGATATTCTAAACCAGAGTGCGGTGCTTGCACAACGTAATTTTCAGGAAATTTCAAGGAACTCCATGCTTTCGCTATTAGGGCAGCATTAAGGGCTAAATTTGGACAACTCCGAGCAAACAACATGGGAGCAAAAAGAAGCGGTTCGTTTGTATGCTTACGGTGCGGCATACACCGCCGGTAAACTTAAATCCCATCAAATGCTTTTGGAAAAAGCCCTGCTCCTTATGCACTCAATAAGAGCGGGGGATTTGGAAAAGCGAGACCAAGCGCAAAATATAGTTGCATATTTGCAAGCTAGCCTAGACTTGCAGTTTGAAGAAGCCCAAAATCTCTTTATAGTTTACGGGCATTTATGGGATGCTCTTGAGGCAGCCACCCCGGAAACTTTAGATATAGCAGAAAATTTTTTAGGGGAAATCAGAGACCTAGTGATGGAAGTTCATCGTAGGCAACCAAGGCCTATAAGAAAAAGAAAAAAATAGATGGAAAGCATATCTATAAAAAATCTCACGTTTGGCCACACGGCTTCTGCAAAAATTTTGGATAAGGTTAATCTATCGCTGGAAAAGGGGGATGTGCTTTGCATTCTGGGAAAATCCGGAGAGGGCAAAAGCAGCCTTTTACGTGTGATTGCAGGTTTGGAAAGAGCCTTGTCTGGGGAAATTTCGCTTTTTAATGAACCTATTAAACAAGGGGACTGGAATGCGCTTTCAATGGCGCAAAAAGGCATAGGCTTTGTATTCCAAAATAACGCCTTGATTTCCGATTTAACCGTAAAAGATAATATAGCCGTTCCGCTTCGCTATCACAAGATGGGAACGGAAGAGGAAATTGAGCAAAAAGTTGACCGTGCCCTTTTGCTGATGCTTGCACGCGGTTTTGCAGACGATTACCCCTACGCCCTTTCTCTTGGAATGCGAAAACGCGTTGCCATTGCCCGTTCTTGGGCCTTGGATGCAAAAATCCTGCTCCTAGACGAGCCTACCGCCGGGCTAGACAAAACCAGCCGCGATAACCTTTTATCTCTAATGGACAACCTAAGAGAGCTTCACAAAACCACCATCATAATGGTGGTAAACGATTTGCAAGTAGCGCGCGATTTAAACGGCAAAATCTCTTTTTTAATGGATAAAAAACTAACCTATCCCATGTATTACGATGAAATAAAAGAAAGCGACGACCCTCGCATAAGAAGAGCTATGGTGCATTAGGCAAAACGCTTACCAAAACCAAATATGCACCGGAATCTCCGCACTTAGCAGTGTGCTTGGCGGGTTTGTACCGCCATTGGCACAATTCTTTGTATTCAGTCTTGCACACAACGGACGTTAAACCCGTCGGTCTTATTTGTCATGTAGTGATTCCATTCATCCATGCTGGCCGAGTGAATAAAATTGGGGAGTATCTCAGTAGCATTTTCTATATTATTTAGTGATGAATATCAAAGAAGATGATGAAGTCCCTGATAAGAGCCAGGTGGAGCGTGAGCATTTAGATCGAGTCAAAGAGCATATGATCTCCGAAGAAGAGGGTTTGAAGGCTACGCGGATCATTAAAGGCGTGGATAAAACAAAATATAAAGATTTTAGAAATATAAAATACGTTCCTCCTCCAAAACCGGAATTATCGGACGAAATGAAACTTGTATTAGCACGCAGGTATCAGGCTTTAGCTGCATTTATAGGGCTTATCGGTTTTGGCATGATTTTTTTTATTATCTATGATCCTAAGCTACGTATATCGATTTTCGACAATTTCATCATAGTTTTGAAGCTCTATAGTCCAACATTGTATTTCTCAATTTTCAAAAATTATCTCGTCATAGAAATGAATTTCATATTGCTGTTGTGTTCACTAATGGCTGTGGGCATCGTGGAGATAATCAACTTTCAACACAAACATGACAGAATCAGCGATAGAATTAGTGCGGGGCAAAGTAACAGAAGAAGAACCAGAAAAGTGCAAAGATATAATGTTTTAATCACGACTATGGCAGTTGTTGGTTTGGGCATACTCTTTTTGGATCTCTATGACCCTGCGCTGCATTTACCAATTTTCGAAAATTTCTTTGTAGATTTAAGTATCTATGATTCTATGCTGCATTTGTCAATTCTCAAAAGTATAGTCATAAAAATGAATTTGATATTGCTGGGGGGTGCGCTGGCAGCTACGAGCTTGGGAATAGTTAGCTTTAGATACATACGGGAAAATTAGCGATAAAATTTTTCTATCTTCCCCTTATGTCTTCAGGCCTTTTTATTGCCGGCACGGGAACAGATGTTGGAAAATCTTACGCATCTGCTTTCTTTCTTTCTTTCTTTAAAAAAACAGAATGGAAAATTTTATACTATAAACCCATTCAGTGCGGCAAACCCGGCGATACTGCCTTTATTAAAAAAATGACAAAATATAAAGATATAGCATGTACCTACAACCTTAAGACCCCCGGCTCGCCTCATTTTGCCTTTGAAAAGGAAAAAATCAAATTTGACAAAAGGGCAATCAAAAGTTTTTTGCTGGAGGCTAAAAAGAAATACAATTTTATAATTATGGAAGGAGCTGGCGGTGTGCGGGTTCCAATAGCTAGAGGTTTTGACATGGCAGATTTGGCAAAACTCTCAGGCTTTGAAGTGCTGCTTGTGGGAACTCCAAATGTTGGCACCATAAATCACACATTGCTCTCAATAGATTACCTTAAATCAAAAAACATTAAAATCAAGGGCTTTATTTTCTCTTGGGTAGAAGGTATTGATTTAGGTAGCGAAATAGTTTTGAACAATGCCCAAACAATAGAGAAAATTTCCAAAGTTCCCTTTTGCGGCGCACTGCCCAAATTGAGTTAAAATTTCAATTTATCCCCTAAAAACCCCATTTAGTCCTTTCAAACTGCAAAAACATTCAAAGTAAGGGTTTTATTTATTTATCTTTGCCCTGTATGAGAAAAGTTTTTTATTTGCTGGTGCTTGGGATGGCAGGTCTTGCTTTTGCCGTAGGCCCCCTTAGCTTAAAGCAAGCCTTGAGCGAAGGCTTAAAAGGCAATTTAGACATTCAAAAATCAGAACTAGGCTCCGAGGGTATAGATGCGCAAGTAAATGCAGCCTTTCGCAGCTATTTGCCGCAATTAACCGCAAACGGCACAATAACCCGCCTTTGGGCAAATGACCCTGCTAAAATTACAATAGGAGCTTCACCGGTTCCTAACAGCAGAGGCTATTTAGATCTCATATCCATAGATTATCCGGTAAATTGGAATGTTGCCGGTGATTTGAAATTAACCCAGTTCCTCTATGTTCCCCAAGCCCTTACAGGTATTAAAATGGCAAAAAAAGGCAAGGAAATAGATGCTCTTGGCAAACTTGAACTCAGGGAAGGCATAATTTACGGTATCTCTATGCAATACTGGGCAATAGTTTATATGGAAGAAAATCTGGCAGTTTTGAATAAGTCAAAAGATAATTTGAGCAGAACCAGGGAAGCCATAGCCTCAATGGTTGGGGAAGGCATAGTCAAAAAAAGCGATTTGAACACAATGGACATAAATCTTACATCCTTGAACACGCAAATAGATAATCTAAACGTCCAAATTCAAACCCAAAAAGACGCTCTTTTGCAAATTATGGGGCGTTCTCCCGGAGAAAAAATTGAATTGACAGACCGCCTAAGCGTGAATACCAGAGATGCCGGCAGTGAAAGCGGAGACCCTTTGCAGAGTTCCATAACATTAAAAAGAATGGAGCAGCAGGTAAAACTTCAAGAAATGCAAATAGATTTGACAAAGGAAAAAATTTACCCTAATGTGGTGGCTTTTGCAAGTTATGGCACACAGGCAAGCAGGGAAAATTTTGATTTTTTAAGCAGCCCCCAAGATAAATTCAAAGATAACGGCACCGTGGGGTTAAGCGTAACCATTCCTATTTTTGACGGGATGTCTAACAGCGCAGAACGCACTTATGCAAGCATTCAAAAAAGGCAGTTAGAAATAGAAATGGAAAAGCAAAAACTCGCATTGCAAGCATCTTACGAAAGTGCAAAATCAACTCTCTTTAACGCCAAAAACATGGTGGATCGCAATAGAGAAAACGCAAAACTTTCAGAAGAAAATTACCAGATGAAAGAACTTGAATACAAAGAACAAGTTGCACCTATAACGGATTTACTCACCGCAGACAACAATATGCAAACTGCCTATTCCAATTTGGTAAACGCTCTTTACACAGAAAAAACCGCAGAACTAGCCCTAGAACAGATTTTGGGAATTTTGCGCCAAAGAGCCGGGGAATAAATTTTATTTTGCAAATGATGTAATGGCTTTTGTTAAGCGCTCGGCTATTTCGTTTTGCCCTTTTTCTGTGGCTAGGAATGCGCCGTCTGTTGGGCTTGTTATAAAGCCAAGCTCTGCTAGGACTGCCGGCATGTAAGCACCAACCAAAACAAAAAAGCCCGCTTGCCCTGCTCCTGTTTGCAGCTTTTTTAGAGAGCCGCCATCAAAGGCTTCCACTAAATACCCAGCCAGCAATGCGCTCTTTTCTGCATACAAAGCAAGTTGGTTGTCTAGCCTAATCCAGTCTGCAGGGGAAATTTCATTTTTACCCTTTTTATCTGACTCCAGCGCAATAGCCTGATTTTCTCTGCGGGCTATGGCTTTGTCTTCTTCCGAACCGCCTGCACGCAAAATGTAAAACTTAAAGCCATCGGTTTTTTGCTGCCTCTCTTTGCCCGCCACGGCATCGCAGTGCAAACTTATGAATAAATCACCCCCCCAATCGTTTGCCATTTTTGGACGTTGCGCGAGTTCCACAAATTCATCATTGCTCCTTGTGAGTTTAACCGTAAAGCCCTTTTCTTCAAGGTTTTTCTTTAATTTTAAACCCACAGATAAAACAACCTCTTTTTCTTTAAGGCCGTTATGACCAATGGCACCGGGGTCTTTGCCGCCATGCCCTGGGTCTATGACTATGGTTTTTGTTTTTTTGCCGGCAGAATTAACCGCTTGTGGCGCGAGTTCTGCTTTGGGAATTGCGGGCTGTTTTTTTCTCAGCACTATTTGCAAAGTTTTTCCGCTATCTTTTTTCACCAGTTCCGGCTTTTCGCAATTATCTTTTAATGTTAGGGTTAATTGCGCGCTTTGTTCGTCTTGAATGGGAATTACTCTGCTTATTAAGGCAGATTTTTTTGCTAAATCTTGAAATGCAGGGTTATCTATTGATGCTCCGTTAAGGCGTAAAATGTAATTTGGGTGTGCATAAAGAGGTTCTACTATAAATGGTTTTAAGAGTTTTAATTCCAAAACCTCGCCGTTGTTTTTTTCGTCTAAATTTACGCTCCATATATCTTTGTCTTTGAATTCTTTTGGCATAATTGTTATTATTTTTGCAGAGGCAGAATCGTATTCAAGGGGTTTATTCAGCATTCGCTCAAAAACAGGCAACGAAGATGGGAATGGCAACCAAAAGGATCTTTTGCTGTTTATTTTATTTTGCACGGGGCTTTGCAACAAAAAACTCGTGTCTTTTATGCTTGCCCATTCATTGCCCCAAGCCCATAGAGATGTTCCTATTTGCAAAATATCCGCTTCGCTTTGCCAAAATATTTGCATTTTCAATTTTTTGCCTAAATCTATTCCGTCTATGTAATCTATGCCGCCCTTTTTTTCAACTTGCAAAGTTGCAACGGTCTCTTGCGCAAGGGCAAAAACCAAAAAAACAAACAGAAAAAAGAACGAGAATTTTTTAAGCATCTTGGGGCAATTTAGAAAAATCCCTAATCACTTGCCAATAAATATTGTGTTCTTCTTGCAAAACACGTTTTGCCAAGCTCTCTGGGGTGTAGTTGGGTAAAACGGGTACTGCGCTTTGGGCTATTATTTTTCCGCTATCGTAATCCTTGTTTACAAAGTGTACGGTTACTCCGGTAATTTTTACGCCGGCTTCAATAACTTTTTCATGTACGTGTATTCCATAGCAACCCTTCCCGCCAAAAGAGGGCAAAAGGGACGGATGGATGTTTATTATCTTATTTTCAAAATGCTCCAAAACATTTTCGTGGATTTTACGCATATAGCCAGACATAACCACTAAATCCGGGTTTTCGCTTTGCAAAATAGAAAGCAAATTATCGCCCTCTACCAAGCAAACAGGAACGCCATATTGCTTTGCAACATCTATAGCCTTGCAGTCTGCGGAATAGGTTATAAGGCTTATGCACTCGGCATCTAGGTCTTTTGCCGCAACGTGCTGCATTATGGCTTGAAAATTGCTGCCTCTCCCAGCAGAGAGCATTGAGAATTTAAGCATATAACTCCACTAACGCGTATTCCATTTCCTCTTGTGGCAAACGGTAATTCCAAACTTTTGCTCGCTTTATCAATTTATCATTTTTTGCCTTTAACTCGTCAATTATACGTTTTGATTTCACGGTTAAAAAACATCCGCCCTTTTTGAGGATTTTTTTTGCACGCTCAAAGTCTGCTTCTAAAGAGCCAACCGCTCTGCAAGATACAAAATCCATATCTTTTAACCCGGAACTCTCCGCTTTGCTTTGAATTATTTCAATGTTTTGCAAATTTAATTTCTGCTTTATAAGGCTCAAAAATTCACATCTTTTTTTGCGATTTTCAATAGCATAAAACTTTAGTTGCGGCAAATGTAGGCAAAGAGGAATAACAGGAAAGCCTGCACCGGAGCCAATATCTGCCCATGTTTTGCCCCCTGTGATATTGGCATATTCTGCAAATATGAGCGAATCTGCTACGTGCCTTGTCAATAATTTTTGCTCGTCATTTTTTGAAACCAGATTTGTGCTTTTGTTTGCTTCTAAAATAAGTTCGCAATATTCCAGGATTTTATTTGAGACCATCTACCCACCTCGGCACAATATCGCCCGCCTTTCCCTGAATAAACTCGTCTGTATAACCGCCGCCTACCTCTTCCAAATTCAAACAAACAACCCTTGCACCAGACATCTTTGCTATCTGTTTAAAACCGGCAGCCGGGTACACCACCCCGCTTGTGCCAATATAGGCGAATAAAGCACACTCGGCTAGGGCTTTTTGGATGCGTTCCATTTCAAAGGGAATTTCTCCAAACCAAACAATGTGCGGCCGCATTTTCGCTCCGCATTCCGGGCATTTTTCGGGTTGGTTTTCCGTGCAAGACATTATATGCTCTTTGGCACCTAAACAGCGTACTTTCAAGAGTTCGCCGTGCATAGGGATTATCCTTTTGCTACCGGCTCTTTGGTGCAAGTCGTCCACATTTTGGGTTATGAGCAAAAAATTATCGCTATACATCTCTTCTAGTTTAACAAGCGCATGATGAGCCGCATTTGGCTCTGCATTTTTCAATACCCTTCTGCGTTCGTCGTAAAAGTTAATAACTCGTTTGGGGTCTTTTTCAAAACCTTCCGGCGTTGCCACTACTTGCACAGGCTCGTTTTCCCATAAGCCATCCGCATCGCGAAAAGTTTTAATTCCACTCTCTGCGCTAATTCCTGCCCCGGTAAGGATAACTATTTTGCCGTTCATTTTGGGTAAGATAGAAATTTTCTACTTTTGCCATGCTATGATCCTAGATGGTAAATTTTTAGCTACTCAAATAGAGCAGGAACTCAAAAGCCAAGTGCAAACTATTGTCCAAAAGCTGGGCGGCAAAATTCCTGTTCTTGCAACAATACTGGTTGGCGAAGACCCTTCTAGCGCAACCTATGTAAAAATGAAAGGCAATGCTTGCAGGCGTGTGGGTTTAGATAGTTTGCCTGTTTTTTTGCCCGGCAGCACAACAACAGAAGAATTGCTTGCAAAAATTTTGGAATTGAATGCAAACCCGCTTGTCAAGGGAATTTTATTGCAGCATCCCGTTCCTAAACAGATAAACGAAAGAGAATGTTTTGATGCTATTGATCTAAAAAAAGACGTTGATGGCGTTACGGCACTTGGTTTTGGGCTTATGAGCATGGGCGAAAGAGTTTATGGCTCTGCAACACCCAAGGGTATAATAACTCTTTTGGAGCATTACAATATTCCGCTTGAAGGCAAGCACGCTGTTGTAGTTGGGCGCAGCGCGATTTTGGGAAAACCTATGGCGGCAATGCTCTTAAATAAAAACAGCACAGTTACAATATGCCACAGCAAAACGCAAAATTTGCCGGACTTTGTAAAGCAGGCAGATATTCTGGTAGGTGCGGTGGGCATTCCTCAGTTTATCAAAACGGAATGCATTAAAAAAGGCGCGGTGGTTATAGACGCCGGCTATCATAACGGTGGGGTGGGCGATATTCAAAAAGAAAATCTGGAAAGTATTGCTAGTGCATATACACCCGTGCCTGGTGGGGTGGGTCCTATGACAATAGCAACACTTATTCAGCAAACAGTTGAAGCGTGTCTTCTTTAATCTTTCAACACAAATCTAACATATTGCATGGAAGTTCCGCGAACCTTGGCAAAATACACTCCGCTTGGCAAAGATAAATTTACCGTTTGCCGGGCATTTGAAACATTGAAAGATGCTTCTTTGTATCCTTTCAAGTTGTAAATTTCCACAGTTGCAGGGGAGCTAGCTTCTATAAGCAATGCTTTGCCGCTTGCATGCACGGAAAAATACGCCAAGGGAGTTTTGCTAAACAGAATGTTTGTAGATCCCGAGCTTGAACTGCTTGCTGTTGTTGAACTTGAACTGCTTGCCTTGCTTGAAGAAGAGCTGGATGTGCCGGTTGTTGCGTAAGTGAGTTTGACGTTCCTTAGATTTACGTTTGCCGTCGCGTTTCCAAAGTTAAACGCTATGCGTGCACCTTCGTCCGTTGGGTCGGTCATCGTGAAATCATAGGAAAAAGTTTGCCAATCGGTGGTCAAGGCGATATCGTCTTTGCCCAAGTATGTAGTGTAAGGGGTGCCGTCCATCTGCAAGAACATGCTTATAGTTCTGGCAGACGCCGCTTTCGCCTCGAAAGTCAGAGTGTAACTCAGCCCGTTGGTAAGCGGTATGCCGCCTTGAACCAACTGCAGGCTGTGAATGGCCGCATCCTCGCCAGATGGCAAGCCGATACCTGTAATGTTAGCCACGTTGCTTGATACGCCAAAAGTCCCGCTTGAATTCTGCCATTTGTTCAGAGTCCAATCGGTTGTACTGGTGAAGGTGCCGTTCTTAATAAGGTTTGTCGTGTTGCTCGAAGTTGGCGAGAACAGCGCCGTGACGGTCTTGTCTGCGTTCATAGTGACGGTCAGCGGGCTTGCCGTGCCGGTCGCGTCTCCGCTCCAGCCATCAAACTTCCACCCGGATTTTGGCGTTGCAGTGACTTGGACGCTTGTACCCGGGGCATAACTGGAACTATTCGGACTCTTGGTTACGTCGCCGCCGCTTGTTGGGGAAGCTGCAACCGTAAGCGTGAAGTTGCCGGACGGGATAGAGACGCCGCAGGCGCCGGTTCTGGAAAATTTCATATAAGAGGCGTCAAACCAGCCGGTGCCGCCCTGAGCTTCCACTAAGAATTTGGCTTCGTATGTTTTATCGTAAATATACTTAGCCGGGGATTGGCCGCCTTTTTCGGTCGTCATTTTCGTCCATTCCTCAAAATGCTTTTTTATGGAAATAGTCCCGCATTTTGGGGGTTCGGGGTTTCTCATGCCCTGACGTATGCTGAAAACCTGCCCGAACGCTTGATTGTTGCAACTCACGCAGCCGGAACCCTGCGGTCTTATGCAAGTGACGACTGAATAAGTTTTGCCGTCCACTGTGATATTGCTGTGGGTTTGACAGTTATTGCCTAAATTATTTGCGGCCTGCTGGCCGGAGCCGAACCAGTCCTCAACAATGTAGAATTCGGCGGAGTTGCTGCTGCCTATCGTCCATCCGTAAACCCCGAGATAGGAGTATGAGCCTCCGGTGCCGTTGGCAGATCTTTTGTAGTTATAGTCAACGCAAAGGTCTCCCAAAGCGTTCCATTTTTTTCCGTTATTGCCCCAAAAATAACCAAAGCGGCCCAAATAATCCGTAGAATTTGTCCACTCCGCCCTAAAAGCGTAGCCTCCACCCTGGCTTGACCCATACCACGTCAGTTTAGTGGCGTCACCTCCCGCTTCTGTCCAAGCCTCAACTCCATAAGCGTCGTCACCCGAGCCGCCCACGGTTGTAGCACTTTTGGTGCCGTTCCAGCTTTGCACCCCTTGAGCGGTGGCGCTCAGTTGTGTGCTTTGGTCACACGGGTCTTGTGCAAAAACAGATAAGGAACCCACAGCTATGAGGCTTAAAACCTTTGCGATCATTTTCATAATACATCCCCTGCTCCTATTATAGGAGTTTATACATATTATAAATATATATTTTTTATTGTCAATGGGTATATTTTAATTACCTCACAACAATTTTTCGAGCCGAATTTCCTTGTTTAACCAAGTAAACACCCGGCGTTGCAGGTTTTATGCTGCCTAATTTATCACCTCGCTCTTGTAAGCATTTAACACATCCGTCCAAAACCCGGGTTTCGGGCTACCCGTTAGAGTGCCTGTGCGTTCAATAATCCTAAAATTACCGCCGTCATCCCAAATAATAGGCAATATGCCGTTTGTACTGGTTGCTTTTGCCACGCGACTAATGTATTGGAGATGGGTATCTTTGATTGTGTTATCCATAGAACTGCGA
This sequence comes from Fibrobacteria bacterium GUT307, assembly GCA_001462235.1. Classification (GTDB taxonomy): domain Bacteria; phylum Fibrobacterota; class Fibrobacteria; order Fibrobacterales; family Fibrobacteraceae; genus Fibrimonas. The sequence goes on along the minus strand of LIUI01000145.1, from coordinate 4,875 downwards.
ACATTCGTAGGCGCACCCCATTCACCGTAATACACAGCTATGCCGTTATCTATGAAAGTTGTTTTAATGCGGCCGGCTTCCGTATCAATGTCGTTTAATTCCTTCTCGGTTATAGTGTGTATCAATTCGTTGCCTTGAGAGGCAACAACCCCCGCCACCGTATATCGCCACGGAGCATAAAAATGAACCGATACAATAAGTTTGCCCGTATCGTTGCCGGGATCGTTAGGTAAAAGTTTCCCGCGATTATGAGCGGCTATAACCGTTCCGGGTTCCGTGCTGCCTAAACCGGGAATGGCGACAAAACGCGTCGCGTTATTTCCACCGGTTGCACGTATCGCATTCAAGGCCGTTTGGTTCCAGTCAAAAAGCCGGTCCTGTTCGGCATTGCAAGCTGTGCCGCTGCTGCAGCCCCAATTTCCCGAATGAACCTCGTTCATCGTTTCAAAAATAAGGTCATCACCATAATTTTTGAAATAATTGGCTATCTGTGTCCATACTTTGTCAATCTGTTCCTTCACCTGTTCATTGTTCGCATCGCCCCTTCCAACTTCCGCAAACTTGAGAAATCCCCATGTATTCGGTGGGTTTGTATAGTTGCCGTCGTGATGTATGTTGATTATCGCTTTCATGCCTGCGCTGTGTACCCAGCCTACAACTTCGGCAACGCGCTCAAGCCGTGCCGGCGAAATTGTGTATTCGGGAGCACCGCCGATATGCCCATTCCATGAACAGCCGACACGCACTATGTCAAAACCCTGTGCTTTAACACCGTTGATAACCTCCTGCGTGACCGCCGGAGTTCCAAACGCGCCTTCTTCTGCGACCTTAGTGTTTGTATTAACGGCATCCAGCGTGTTGCCCAAGTTCCAGCCCGCTTTTATTCCTTCATCGGCAAAATACTGCAGAGCAGTTTTTGATGACATTATCTCGGAACTGCTGGAGCTTTCCGCGACAAAAGAAGACGAACTTATATCAAAAGAAGATGAACTTATATTAGTATCATCGTCTTTTGAAGAACAACTCGTTGCTATAAATAAAAAAAGCAACGATAGAAGCAACTTGGGAAAAAAACGTTTCATATCAACCTCCATGTCTCAATACCTCACCACAATTTTCCGAACAGAATTTCCTTGCTTAACCAAATAAACCCCCGGCGTTGCAGGTTTTATGCTACCCAATGGTTCTCCCTTTATATTGTAATAGTTTGGAGGTTTGGAATTGATAGTGGGCGATAAATAACGAGCTATGGGCGTCGCAGGAGGAGGTACAATTTCCGCAAGGCCAGCTTTGAACTGCGGATCTACCAATGCCGGAGGGCTTGATTTGCGGTTGTAGTAGTATTGCGTTTCATCGTCGGCCAACTGAATATCCCATAGCACAGGGCACATATTGCGCTCGTAAATAGCCTCGGCTACTGCCAGCGTGTATTTCCGAATTTCGCTTTCAGACCTGCCATGCTCCGCCACGCCATATTCTCCGACTATTACAGGAATCCCCTTATCTACGAAATTTGTCTTCATTTTGTTCAATTCAGTGTTCAACTGAGCATAATCGTCAGATGTGCCCCATTCTAAACGCAGCGGAGCCCAGCTGCTCCAAGAGTTATCCAAAGGGGCATGGGTAAAACCAAAAGGGTCATAATAATGAACAGACACTGCTTGGCGGCTTTGCGGGTCATTGGGCATTTGGAACATATCGTCAATCGTGCGGTCAATGTTTGTGGCGTAACCGGCAATCAGGAGATGACGCTCGGCGTTGTTGCCGCCAGATGCGCGAATAAGGTCGGTGAAAACTTGGTTTATCGAGTTCAAAATTCCGTAGGCCCGTGCTTTCGCTGTCATGTCATCGCCGTTACGCCATATATACCACACATCATCCCACACACCTTCTTCGTTTAGAGATTCAAAAACTAGGTAGTCGCTGTGGTCTTTAAATTTGTCACTTATTTGAGCCCACATTTTTTTATATCGGTCCATACATTCCGCAGAATCGGTTGGGAAGTTCTCCCACCAACCGCCGTCCCAGTGGATATTGATGATAGCGTACATGTTGTTTTCCAATACCCAATTAACCACCTCTTCAACGCGGCTCAGCAACGCTGGGCTTATGGTGTAAGTTCCCCCTGTTTGTTTGCCAGTCATCAAATTTGACCAAGCTACAGGGATGCGCACGGTCTTGAACCCCGCCGCCGCGTAACCGTCTATCATAGCTTTTGTAATGGTCGGGCTACCCCACGCAGTTTCGTAATCGTTCACAGTAGAACCGTTGATCCAACAGTTGTTATCATCCCAATCACATGCAGCATCAAATGTATTGCCAAGGTTAATCCCCAACCCCATATCCCGAACAAGCTCCATTGTGGAGATGTTCCGCATGCCGGCAGAATGGGCGTTAAAAACCAAAATACTGACAGCGATAAACAGAAAAAGTTGTTTCATATTAGACCTCCTTCACACCCATGTAGTTACAATGTATATTTTTTTTACCGAAAAAGGTAACTTTTTTTGAAAAAAGCGGGGAAAATAGTGCAAAAAGTCTGTTTTTTACGGACAGAGCCTATGGCGGAGGGTTCCTCTAGGTTTCTATATTTAACTTATGGAACAATTTTCTACAGATGTGATTGCAAAATCTAAAAAGGTTAATTCCTTGCTCACAGAGGCGAAACGATTAACTGGAGTTTCAAGAAAAATAAAGCTTATAGAGATAGCTTTGGAATATTTGATAAAATATAAAAAGCGTATGAATTTAATTGATATGGCTGGGAAAGTCCAATTAGATATCAATTTGAATGCAACTCGTGGTAGAGGTTTGATTTAAATGAGTTATCTTGTTGATAGTTGTGTATGGATTGATTTTTTCTCTAGAAAACTACATTTCAACGCAATTTCAGAATTACTTATAAAAGATGAAATTTGTATAAATTCAATTATATTTGCTGAACTTAGGCCTTCTGCCAGAGTTAGCAAGCAGAAAGAATTTATTGATTGTATTTCTGCATTAGAGGAAATACCTTTGAATATAGATTGGAATGAAATAGAAGAAATTCAATATAACTGTATTAAAAAAGGAATGAATAAAATTGGTTTAATGGATATTGCGATTGCCCAAAATGCCGAACAAAACAAAGTATCCATATTTTCTACAGATAAACATATGATTTTTCTAAATAAAATCATGAATTTTAATTTAAGAGTTGAGTAATAACTACCTCACCACGATTTTTTGAACAGAATTTCCTTGCTTAACCAAATAAACCCCCTGCTTTGTAGGCTTTGTGCTGCCCACCGGTTCTCCTTTTATAGTATAATATATTGGGATTTCGGAATTGACGGCAGATGGTAAATAACGAGCAATTGGAGTGGGGGAAGAACTGCTGGAAGGAGCTTCGTCACCGCAAGATACCGTTCCGGTATTTTGATTTACTTGAAGTTTTGCACCTGCGCCGCAATCTCCTGTTACAGCACCTTCTACAGATTCCCAAGGTATGGCGGTGTAAGAGTAGGTTGGCTTAGATGTGCCTCCATTAGTATTGCCATTGCCTTTTGAACTACCTGTAATAGTTACTTTTGGCGAACCACCATAGCTTGCATCTAACACAGTATTAACATTTTTAAAATCACAGTTTTCCACATAAACATCGGTTCCTTTCTCCCCTGCGCTAAGACCTATAGCCTTAGAACTTGGTGCATCGGTATTTACATAATTATTCAATAAATGCAACTGTGCATTGCGTGCACGAGGCATGCGTTCTCTCGCGCCGTTTCCCCACCAATTGTAGGCAAAAGTAATGCTGTATCGTCCATCATCAGGAAATGTTCCATCGCTGCCGCTTACCAAATTTGAAAAACGATGGTCATTTGAGCCGCCGCTTCCACCTGCCTTAGCCGGTTTATTATATCCAAATTTATTCCAGGTAATTGTTACATTGTCTGCTTTATTAGAGTTATCGAAATTGCCATCTACGCCATCATAAAATTCACAGTGGTCAACCCATATATTTGTTCCTCGATTGAAAAGCAAGTCGTTTCCATCCACATCGTAAGCACCTGGGCCTTCAAATATAAGATTGCGAATAATCACGTTATTTGAACCATCGTTGAGTTGCCAAATACCGCCGTCTTTTACTTGTGCATTAGAAACGAGTTTAGCACCAGGCAATCCGATAATAGTTTTATTAGTAACCACGCCTTTTACCATTTGGCCTTCGCCAAAATTAAGAGTTCCACTGACCAAAATAATGGCATTTCCACTTGCGGTAACCGCTGTTTGAAAATCACTCCGAGTTGTAACCGTTTTCACTGTGCCGCCGGCACCGCCGGTTGCAGATTGGCCATAGCCAAAAGGAGAAGAGAGCACATAAGGAACCTGTTGTGCCAATACCGGAAGCGATAGAAATAGAACAACTTTGGCAAAAATTTTCATACTACCTCACCACAATTTTTTGAACAGAATTTCCTTGCTTAACCAAATAAACCCCCGGCGTTTCTAAGATACATTTACACGCATAAACAATCCAAGAACTTCTTTTTTCCCTTCCTTATCCATTTTGTGCTGGGCTTTTTAGCCCTACGCTTGCGGAAGTCAAAGGTGAGCAGATAGCCTTCGCTCTTGTTTTTGGAGTTTAAGTATTCTATAAGCTGCTCATAGGCCTTTTCGTGCTTTTGCTCACCGTGCCAGATTTTTAATTCTACTATGAACTGCTCATTATTGTAATCAACTATTACATCTGTGCGCTCGCTGTTTCGTGTTTCGCTTTCTATATGATAGAAACCTACGCCGTTTATAAAGGGCTTTAAATAGGTTATGAACAATAAGCGGCATTCACGTTCCAAAAATTCAATATCGCGTTTACTATAAATTTCGTAATAATGC
>LIUI01000144.1:8889-9205 GCA_001462235.1 Fibrobacteria bacterium GUT307 | reverse complement strand
ATTCCATTTGCTTTTTATCCATGCAAGATAATTTAGAAATTAAATTTCATTGTTGATAATGTAGAAAATCCTAAGAATACCCTTTGATAGGAGGCTTGGATTTTTCTATATTTACAATTGATTATGCCTTCCACCGAAAAAGTTAATGTAAAAGATAAAATCATGGACAAAGCCCTAGAGCTGTTTTCAGCAAAAGGCTATGAAGGCGTTTCGGTTAACGAGCTAACAGCAGCGGCAGGCATAACCAAGCCTCTTTTAATATAAGGAGACAATTATGGAGCCAAAATGGTATGAAGATGCGCTTGTGTATCACATA
>LIUI01000144.1:0-8709 GCA_001462235.1 Fibrobacteria bacterium GUT307 | reverse complement strand
TAATACGGTGTTGTTCAGCCCGGTATTTAAATCACGCAGCCACGGTTATGATGTAACGGACTATTTTGAAATTGACAACCGACTCGGCACAAATGCAGAATTTCAGGCTTTAGTAAAGAGGCTGCATGAGAACGGCATTCGTGTAATGCTTGATTGTGTTTTCAATCATTGCGGGCGGGATTTTTTCGCCTTTCAGGAGTTGCGAAAAAACAATAGGGATTTTGCAGACTGGTTCTCCGGTGTGGACTTTGGAAAGCAAAGCCCCTTGGGCGATCCGTTTGATTACTCCACTTGGGCAGGGTATTATGAACTGCCAAAATTTAACCTTAAAAACTCTGCAATCAAGGATTATTTGCTTAATGCTGCACGTTTCTATATTGAATATTTTGGAATAGACGGCATGCGTCTTGATGCGGCAGATGTTTTGGATTTTGATTTTATGGCAGAGCTTCGCCGTACTGCGGAAAACATGAAGCCGGATTTTTGGCTTATGGGTGAAGTTGTGCATGGCTACTATTCCAGATGGGTAAACCCAACTGTTTTGCATAGCGTTACAAACTACGCTTTATACAAAAGCTTGTGTTCCAGCCATAATAACAATAATTTGTTTGAGTTGGCACACAGTATCAAAAATTCAGTTCCAAATAATGGGTTGCCGTTATATACATTTTTAGACAACCACGACCAAAACCGCATTGCAAGCGTAGTTTCCAATGCTGCATATTTGAATACTTTATACACATTGCTTTACACGGTGCCGGGCATTCCTTCGGTTTATTACGGCAGCGAATGGGGCATTCAAGGTATCAAAAAAAATGGTTCCGACCAAGAGATACGTCCTTATATAAATATTGAAAACCGCTCAGAATATAATACATGGCTTACAGAGCATATCAGCAGGCTTGCGCAAATAAGGCAGCGAGAAAAAGCATTGAGATATGGCAGCTACAAACAGATTTATCTGGAATATAATTGCCCCTTTGTTTTTGAACGCTCATACGAAAATGAGCGTATATTGGTGGCGGTAAATATTGCCGATGCCAAGAAATCCATAAACTTAAATAAGTGCAGCAATGGCGGTTTCTTTGATTTGCTATTGAATGAGCGAGTTTTAGATTCTAGTAATGTTGAAATAAGGCCGTATTCTGCGCGGATATTAAAATAACGGAAACTTCGCCAAAAATCACAAAAAATTTTCTACCTTTATCATAAGGTCTCAATCGGAGAATATAAAATGCGTTACGAAAATCTGTTTTTGCTTGCTTTTTTAGCCTTTATGGTTAGCTGCCAGCAATTCTCTGACGAACCAAAAGAGCCTTTTGTAGCTTTGGGTAATGAAAATCCGATTGTGAATAGCAGTTCTTCCGTAGCTTTAGATACCGAAATACCGATTATGGATAGTAGAGTGGTCGCTTATTTGCGGATTGAAGATAGATATGGCAATACGAGGTTTATTGATAATACGGATACTTTGAAATCATGGTTTCCTCCTTACGAAAATGTGCTTTACAAAGAAGAATGCAATTATTTTGCTGCAATTTTTCCTCTTGAAAAAACTATGAGCTATGTGATTCTTTCGCAAGATATGACTTTGCATTTGATACAACCTGATCCTGCCGGCAAGAAAGGTGAGTGTGAGTTTTATTACCCGCGACCGACAATTGCCCAATACCACGCAATGCTTATATGCGATGATGAAGCAGGGACAATAAGGAATAGCATGAACTTTGATTCTATAGCTTCTTATACTGACTCTAGCTGGGATTGTGAAAGGGAAGGACCAACCAACAGAAATGCGTATTTTACTTACGCATACATTCCAAATTATAATGGCGAGCCTATTGTTGCTACGGAAATGCCGGTTATGGACAGCAGGGTTGTTTCTTATCAAACGGCGAACTGGAGTGGAGGCTTGGGATTTAGAGGGATTATTGCCGAGCCGGATGTTTTGGACTCATGGTTTCCTAATAATTTGAATAATGAGGAATGCAATTATTTCGCCATATTCAATTCTACTAATTCCACATCTTCCGGTCACTTGGTTCTTGCTGAAGATATGGTTTTATATCACTTAGGATCTAGTGCCGGTGAATGGTGCATGGAAACTGCGGATATTTTTTATGATGTAATGCTTGTATGCGACAATGTTGCAGGTACGTTCAGGAATAACATTAACCTGAATGGAAGCTACGCTGTTCCGGGTTGGGATTGCAATAAATGGGAAACCGTGCCCGAAAAGGGGTATTTTTAATAGAAGAGTAGCTAATGCCTAAGGCTCAAAAATCTACATTTTACTCAATATACTGAGTAATTTGTAAAACGTACTGAGTATTGTTCTGGTTATTCGCTGGAGGATTTTCTCTATTTTGGCGGATATCCGGGTGCTGCGGTTTTTAGAAAAAACGAGGAAATTTAGGTTAATTTCAATAAAACAATTCTATGTTCCGCTTCAACTGCGCTATGTGTTCATCCAAGTTCTCCGCTCGAAGATACGGATCGATTTTGTATGCCTGAAAAATTTCATTTCTCAAACTGTCTATAATACCATCGGCAATGCCGTATTTACAAATGTCATTCATAATATCTAAAACGTATTGTTCTCTATCACCGCCATCAATAAAAATTTCTTCCGCATGTTCCAAAAGCCCGTTTTCATACTTGGGAAAATAGCCGTTTACGTTTGGGTTCATGAATGTTTGATCTAAATCGAAGGGGACAATCTCAAATTTTCCGCCGCCGGTTCCTTTTGCAATATTGCATATATGAATATTGTTTCTGATACCGTCGCTATTGCGTATTGCGGAACTGATCAATGAATACAGGGCGGCGTTTTCAATATTCAAAATATTCGTAATTCTGTTAACGTTATTCTCTTCCAGTGCCGAAATCAGAATATTCAAGTCATCATAATTTATAGAGCCTTTCGGATAGTTTTTTTTAAAATTTATCGCGGTATTATGTCCGTTTTGATGCGAAAACATTCCGCCAAGATTTATTTCGTAATGCGAATTTATACCGATACTCCGCCCCTCAAAAAATTTTTTTTCTATATGCTCGCGGGATATATAAAGTCCCTGATATTTATTGTTAACACTCAGTGCAACAAATTCGGCTTTGGGAACAAGAAATCCATATTTTTTAAAAATCATATATGCAAATACTTCGCGACAATAACTTTTGTCGAAGTTTGACGCAACATAATGCTGCTCGCCGTCCGCAGTTATAACATGAAACGACGGTTTGGGAAAGCGCCTAGAATAATTTCCGCGCCTGCGTATTCTGCCTGCTTTCTTAACCCCTCCGATTTCTATATTCATGGCCGCATATTCTCTCACTAAATCGTTTTTTCGCAAATTGACAAAATCGCTTTCGCGCATCTCTATTGATACATGCGGCAAGCCGTACAAAACATCGGGCGTTTCTTCGAACATCCAGAAGCAGCCGACAATAAACAAAATTCCCGTAATCAAAAAGATATGTTTCAGAATTTTCATTTTTTTGGTCTCCAATATCACCACAATACTAAAATTTCGCTGGTTACCCTTTGGTTTACTATTTGCGGACGATTTGAATTTTGATTCCTTGCCGTAATAATCAAATCAAAATTGGTACGCCATTGCAAGCGGTTCTTTGGGGTAAAGCATAGATTGGTGCCCGCCCGCGTTTGCCAATATGCCGTCTTAAAATCAAACGAATCATTAAACTGTGAAATTTCATAAAGCGGTATTATCATATTAAGATGTTTGCGGTTGAGAGCGAGCGGAAAACTTTGCTGAAACCGTATGCTCCAAAAGTAACCGCCATCGTCATATTCCAAACCATCAATATGAACGGCTCCATACTTCTCGGGATTTTGCCCCCAAATGCCTTCCGCTTCGAAATCGGTTATTTTGCCGTCAAACTCCAATCCCAAGTTGCCGAAAAACGCGTTGTCATATTTGAATCCACCTTCTTTTACGCGATATACTTCATACATTACCGCCGCAATGCCTCTCGTTTTTTCTGTCATTTGACTGATCGCTGTCATGTTGATGAAAGATCTGGAACCTCCGTCCATGGAGTATGCGCCGATAAGCGTGTGCGCCGGAAATATGTGGCGATATTGTGCAGTAAAATCGTGTCCCAGCAGAAAAAAATCTTCAAGAATGTCATTCAGCATCGATTTTTTTGCGAACAGATTATCTTTTGAACTTTTGATTTCTTCGAGCGTAAACATTTTTTTCATATATCCGATGCGTGCGTTGGAGTTATCAAAATTGTAGCGCACAAAAAGTTTTTCAAGGTTTAAATTTGTAAAGCGGCGGTCATATTCAAGGTCAAATTCCAATTCAACGTTGTCGGCAGGGCGTATTTTTAATTCCGTCTCAACCTTGCCGATCTGCGTCAATTTACCTTCGTCCCAAGACTTGTTGCCGATCCAGCCGGGAGCCTCAACGTCAAGACCGATCTCGGCTTGTCCGCCGAAACTCACTATGTCTTTTTTCTTGCTTGCTCCCGCCTCTTGCATCTGCTCTTGCGAGAATGCAATCGTGGATATTAACGCTATCGTTATAAAAAATTTAATCATAACCGCAATATTATTTTTCACTATATAAACTTTCATCCTTGGACTTTTGACTTCAACAATGCTACCGTGATAAAGATTCATAAATGAGAATGTAGAAAATCCTAAAAATACCCTTTGATAAGAGGCTTTGAGTATTTTGTATATTATTCCCTATGGGAACTTTATTTAGACAAAACATGCGCTTAACCATTACTATTATATTCCTTTTTGCCGCCCTTGCCGTAGCACAGGGTAAACAAAGCATTTCTATGGCGGTGTTTGGCGAAGAACCTGCAAAATTTAAAGCCATAAAACCTCTAAAAACTAAACTTCAAAATACCTTTTTAAAAGAAGGCAATTATAGAGTTACAGACCGCTCGGATGAAATTTTAAAATCTCTAAGAAATTTTTTTGAATATCAAGAGGGAACCATTGTAGAAGACAAAGATGCTAGGCAAATAAACGATCAATATAATTATAATTCGCAATATATATGCATAGTGGAAAGCTTTAACAATGGCGATGACTATTTTACTATCAACGCAAAACTCATAAGCACCGATGCAAAAGAACCTTCTACTATGGGTACCGCACAAAGCAGACTTTCAAATCAGCAAGAAATAAATCAAGTAGGCGATGAACTCGTTAGCCAGCTTTTAGGGCTTACAGGCGGTATATTTTTAGACCCTAATCATAAAATGGATCAACTCAGCAGAGATCTTTTCAATGTTCTTAGAAAAAGAATAACATTTAAAGAAGGTTATTGTGGGGCAAATGGCATAAGAACGCAAATAAACGCAGAAAAGCCAGTATGTATAAAAACGCAGAGTTCGGTTTCTTGCACCATAGATGTTAGCTTAGATGGCTTTGGTTGTGTGGATGATGGGGAAATTCATTTAAAAGCTTCTGTAACCGCAACAGATCGCACTGAATCAGAGGCTATGAACAGGACAAAAAAAGAACTGCTTAACGGCAAATCCAATTTTATTAACGAATGGTCTTTGGAACTTTTGCCGTGGAAAAATTGAATTATTCTGAACAACTTTCCAATTTTTCCACGGCATTTTCAAGAGATAAGCCTTTGTATTCTTGTGCGCTTATCCATTTGCCATTCACTTTATTGCTTGCAAACGCGGCAATTACTGCACCGGGAATTACGGTTTCTACGGCATTGGGAGCATTTGGCCCGCCTAGGTCTGTGCGGAGCCAGCCTGGGTCTAGCAAGTTTAGGGTTATATCCGTGCCTTTTAATTTTGGAGAAGTATCTTTGACAAATTTGTCTAATGCGGCTTTGCCTGCGGCATAAGCCATTTGCTCAGGCTCGCCTGCTATTCCGCTAGTTGTGCAAATTATTCTGCCAAAACCGGAGAGGAGCATTTTTGGCAAAAAATGGCAGCTTATAAAAATTGGAGCTATGGCATTTACTTGAAAACTTGTTAGGTAATCTGCTTCGTACATTTCCCAAAATTTTTCTCTGTAAGTGGGTTGCAAACCGGCATTGTTGAAAATAATTTCTATGCGTAAATCTTTGGAATCCAATTCGGATAAAAACTTTACCCTAGCTTCGTTAGAGCCTAGCTCGGCGGCAATGGAAAATGCTTCCACCCCTTTTGCCTTGACTTCCGCCTCAAGAGCTTTTGTATGTTCCAAACTGCGGCTGTGCAAAATTAAGTTTGCACCACGCTCTGCCATGGTCAAGGCCATTTGCCTGCCAATGCCCCGCGCCGCACCTGTAATTAAAGCCCACTTTTTTGACACGTTAATCATATTGCTTCCTCTCTAGTAGAGAATATAGTAAAACTCACTCGGTTTGTGTTTCGCCAAGTGTCCACTTTGTAATCTTGAAATTTGTTGGGTCTAGCGTAAGGGCTGCATCTGCAAGTTTTATCACATCACCAGACAATGTCATTAAGGCACGTTTGCCCTTTTCGCCCACTAACAAACGCCCTATGAAGATTGTAGGCCCAACATTAATCTCTTTTATTTCGCCGTTTTCTTCAATGCGATCAAAGAAACTAACGCTTTCTGTTGTTTCCGATATTTCCAGCAAAAACGGGTCTCTATAAGCAACTTCTTGCTCAAATCTTTGAAGTTCCCCAAATCCGGGATTTTCCATAACAAGCCCGATGTGCCTTAGCTTTTCGTCTTCAGCCACATCTTTTTCAACCTTTTCTTTCATATTCTCTCCTAAATTGGTATTTAATTCAAACCACTTGCAAATATAGAAATAAATTTACCGAGATTCCAAAATTTCTTTAATTTCCTTTGGCCCAATACATCCATTTTCGCCAATCCCGTGTTCGCTAGTCAAGCCTCGCTCGGCAAATCTTTTGGAAATTTTCTCTGCGGCTTCGGTAGCATTCACCCCATAACCGCTTAGTTTTGTTGGCACTCCTAGCGATTCAAAAAAATCCTCGGTTTTTTCTATTGCCAAATTTGCAATATCATCGTGGCCTTCTTGCCCGCGTTTTTTGGACAAAAGCCCCCAAACACGGTGCCCATACTGAGCCAATTTTGCCTTCTTTTTTTCAAACTGGTTGCGCCACAAGCCCGGCATAACAACAGCTAGGGTTTGCCCGTGGTCTAATCCGTAGAATGCGGTGAGTTCGTGCCCTATGCCGTGCGTTGCCCAATCTTCCGGGACTCCTCTGCTTATTAAGCCGTTAAGGGCCATTGTTGCAGTCCACATAAGGGTTGCCCGAACATCGTAGTTTTTAGGTTCTTCAATGCCAAGATGCCCCTGCTCTGCAAGGGTTGTTAAAATGGATTCTGCCCAGCGGTCTTGAAGGGGTGCATACTCCGGGTAGGTTAAATATTGCTCCATTGTATGCACAAAGGCATCCACTATGCCGTTTGCGGTTTGCTTCACGGGCAGGGTATAAGTAGTTTCGGGGTCTAGAATGCTGAACTTGGGGTAAATTAAAGGAGACCATCCGCCGAATTTTTCTTGCGTTGAGTTGCGGGAAATCACAAAGTTTGCATTGCTTTCTGAGCCTGTTGCGGGGAGTGTTAAAATGCTTGCCAGGGGCAATGCTTCGTCTGGGGTTTTTGCCTTGCCGCACATAAAGTCCCAAGGCTCTTCGCCTTTATATTTTGCGGCAAGCGCGATAAATTTTGTGCCGTCTAAAACAGAGCCGCCACCCACGGAAAGCAAAAAGTCAATGCCCTCTTTTTTTATTATGTCAAGGGTTTTTATGCAGGTCTCATAGCGAGGATTTGGCTCAATGCCGCCAAATTCAAAAACAGCTCTGCCGCTCAGGGCTTTTTTTGCGGCGTCATAAACGCCATTCTTTTTTATAGAGCCGCCTCCATAAGTTAAAAGGATTTTAGCATTTTTGGGAATTTCGTTTGCAATCTCTGCAATGGTATTTTTGCCAAAAATGAGCTTTGTTGGGTTTTGATATGAGAAATTACGCATGGGGGTAATATAGTAAAAGTCTGCCAGATTGTTGCAATTCTATTTCAAAAGAGATTAGAGCTTATACCGACGGTTATCCTTATATGGTTTTCTATATTTCCCACAGAGGTATATTTATGGATTTGAAGGACTCGGCAGCAATAACATATATGGTAAAGCCACAGGTGCTCACTATCAGCGTTTTAAAAGACGGTGTTATGGATATTTTGAAAGGATTAGCTAATATGAAGCTAATCAAACTGGAAACTGATTTGGGCAATGAACCTAATGCTAAAACAAAAAAGGTAATAGAAAAAACAGATGCTGGGATAAACGTTGCAAAATTTAAAAGTGTTAAAAGTTTTATGGCAGACTTAAGGAATTAGAATGCTGGATATAGCTCGTTCATCTGCTTTCAAGAAAGAAACAAAAAAAATCAAAGATGAAAGTGTTTTTGCAGAATTAGAAACAGTTGTAGCTTTGCTGATAGAAAATATGCCGTTACCTGAAAAATATAAATTGCACCCCTTAATCGGTAGTTATAAAGACTATATGGAATGTCACTTAAAACCGGATATTTTATTGATTTTTAGAACTACAAAAACTGAATTGTATTTATATAGGATAGGATCTCACAGCAATTTATTTAAAAAATGAAATGCAATACAATTACAAACCCAAAAAGCCCAGTGCGAAGTGGGTAAGGAAGGCTAAAAAGAAATTTTTAGATTGCTTGTGCGTGTAAGATTATTTTCTATATTTACCC
>LIUI01000143.1:1134-23192 GCA_001462235.1 Fibrobacteria bacterium GUT307 | reverse complement strand
AGGTCGCCGCCGAGGTATTTTTATATTTGTAGTATCTTTACTAATTAAGGCTTGCAGGCGTGGCCAAATTGGATTAAGGCATCTGGCTACGAACCAGAAGATTGCAGGTTCGAGTCCTGCCGTCTGCATTTTTTTCTCTTTTCTTCTTAAAATAATGTATATTATAGTTCTATGGAGAGAGTGCTGTTAATATCCAAAGAGCCAGAAAAATGGGAATTCTTTGAGAAAAATTTATTGAGTTCGTATGAATTTATATCCTTAAAACCAGAGGAGAAACTTGATTTTTCCAATATAAGCATAGTAGCTACGGATAAAATAGAGAATATAGAGAAAATTCGCTCCGCAGAAAAGAGAAAACCACCTATTGTGTTTTTCTGCAAATCCAAGGATTTTTCAACAGAAATAAAAGCCAGAAAATTAGGCGTGGCAGATTTTTTTTCAATTCCTATAGATAAAGAACTGCTTTTGCTCCGTTTTAAAAATATATCCGAAATATCCAGAGTTATAAAGTCTAACGCAGATAGCATTCGCTGGATGCAGATGATAAAAAACGAAATGATAAATTTGCAGGAAAACATGGCACAGACCATTGCGCAAACAGTGGAAAGCAGAGACGAAAATACAGGTGGGCACATACTCAGAACAGCCACATTTATGGGCTTGCTAGGGGACGAATTTGTAGCAACAGGCAAAATTACAAAGGAACAGTTAGATTTAATTGTGCGTGCTGCTCCTTTGCACGACATTGGAAAAATAGGAGTAAGGGATTCAATTTTGCTAAAACCTGGTCCCTTAACAAGCGAAGAACGCAAAGAAATGATGAGCCACTCCGAGAAAGGGGCTGTTTTGATTAAAAAAATGCAAAAAAAATTTGAAAACCACACTTATTTGCAATATGCCTACGATATAGCCTTGAACCACCATGAGCGTTTTGATGGCGAAGGGTATCCACATGGCAAAAAAGGCGAGGAAATACCTTTTTGGGCAAGGCTTATGTCTGTTGTTGATGTCTATGACGCTTTGGTCTCAGACAGGGTTTACCGCAAGGGTATGGAAAAAGATAAGGCCTGTGAAATCATTTTTAGCGGTGTTGGCACCCAATTTGACCCTGATGTGCTGCAAGCATTTGACGATTGTAAGGATTTATTGATTTAATTTGCTCCATTTGCCAAAAAAAATTGTATATTTCTAATAACAACTTTGCGAGGTCTTTCAATGAATTTATCAAAGCGAATTGCGTATAGTGCTTTTGCTCTGTCTTTTGCCGTTCTTACTTCTTGTGAAGAGAAAAAAGGGGCGGCTTCCGAAACAAAATCCGGCTATTCCCGTAGCGAAACCCTTTACCTAGCAGGTTCTCAGTGGGGAGACCCAAATACTTTTAATCCCTTGGTAGAGCCTTGGCTGGTAGCTTGGCCCGCAAATGACCGCTTTAATATAATGTACGAACCTTTAACTGCTTACAATTCCCTAACTGGTGCTACCGAGCCTATACTGGGAACTCTAGTTTCTTACGATCCCGAAAAAGTTGTAGTGGACATTCAGCCCGAAGCCAAATGGAGCGATGGAACACCCGTTACATCCTCGGATGTCAAATTTATTTACGAACTAGGCAAAAGATTCCCGCAAGCCCCGACTTCTTATGTAGGTGAATTTGTTTCCGGGATAAAAGTAGATACCGTTGACGGCATAGAAAGGATATCTTTTATGGTAAACAAAAAAGAGCGCAATAATCCGCTCGCTATCTTAGATCAGTTGCAAGCTATTCGCATTGTTCCTGCGCATATATTTGAAAAATACCTAGCAGAAAATAATAACGATTTTGCAGCTGTGAAAAAAATCAAATGCGATAAAGATCCCGTTGTTTCTGGTCCGTACACCCTTGCTCAATACAATAACGAGCGTATAGTTTTGGTTCGCCGAGACGACTACTGGGGAAACAATGTTTTACACGGCGGTGCCCTTCCTGTTCCAAAATACATAATTCACCCCATATATAAAAACAACGACCATTTTGCCATAAACCTGCAAAAAGGCGCGCTTGATGCATCTATGAACTATATTCCCCGCGTAAACGAAAAGAAGAAAGACGGCGTGAGCACTTGGTACGATGCTCCCCCTTATTTTGTTCCGGGTTCAATGCACTTTTTATACTTGAACAATACCAAAGCCCCGCTAAGCGACAGAAAATTCCGCCGTGCAATGGCAGCCGCTATAGACTACGCAGACATTAACCGCCTTGCTCTCTCTAGCTATACACCGGAAATGAAACCCGGTTTAATAATGTCTGATGGTTTAGAGAAAAAATATTACAATGCAGAAGAAGTGAACAAACACAGCGTTCCGCTTGGCAATAAAGAATATGCCAAAAAATTGCTGGCAGAAGCAGGTTATAAAGCAGAATTTGACGATAAAGGCAACTTAAAATATACAATAGGACCAAAGGGTGATACTTTGCCAACTCTGTTCATAAAATCTCCTTCTGGCTGGTCTGATTGGGAAGCCATTGTGAATCTGGTAGTCAAGCATCTTCGTTCTGTTGGCATAGATGTTCGCGAAGGTTTTGTTGATGGTAGCCAGTACTGGCCTGCCTTGCCTTCTGGCCAGTTTGACATGATTATGAGGAAGCCACCAGTTGCGGTTACCGCTTCTCTTCCTTGGAATCGCTTTAATGCCGTTATGTCTTCACGTAATTGGCGTCCTGTTGGGGATGGTAACTCCATGAACGAAAATGAAGGCCGTTACAACGGTCCTAAGTCGCCAGGCTATAATAAAAGAGTGGACAATCTTCTGGATATTATACCCGTTCTTTCTAACGAAGATTCCCTGAAAGCGGCTTATACCGAGCTTAACAACATATTCCTTGACGACCAGCCGATTATCCCTATTTGCCATTTGCCCGAAGAATATTACCAATTCAGCACAAAGGCATGGACGGGCTGGCCCTCGGAAAAGAATCCCTACGCTCCGCCTCAGCTTCCCTGGGTTGGAAGTGGTATAAACACTCTTTGGAGACTTCAGCCGGTTAAGTAGCCGGTTGAGTTTTCTAAATTTGGAAAGCTATGCTTAAAAAGTATCCTACCTTCCGTTATATTTTGCTAAGAGCGATATGGTATTTTCTTACCTTTTTGGTTGCTCTTGGGCTCAATTTCTTTTTACCGCGGCTTGGTTCGGATCCTGTAGATATAATGATGGCGCAGTCATCTTTTAGCAGCCCTGAGATTCGCAAGCAAGCCGAAGAAAATCTCCGCAAGGATTTTGGTTTAATTATTGTGGACAAGCAAGGCGATATAGTTAGAGATGCAGATGGAAATGCTGTTAAGGCCTCTAAAGTTTCACAGCTTTTTACTTATATAGGGCAGGTATTCCAAGGCGATTTGGGAACTTCATTCAAAAATCAAAAGCCAGTATCCGAGATAATTGTACAAGCATTGCCGTGGACTGTAGCTCTGCAATTTCCTGCAATTTTGTTTGGGTGGATATTCGGGAATGGTTTGGGTGCTCTTGCTGCTTACAGGCGTGGCGTTTTTGACAAGTTAATTTTTCCCCTTGCCCTTTTGATGAGTTCCGTTCCCTTCTTTGTGTTTGGAATGGTGCTTGTTTATTTCTTTGGAATAGTGTGGGATTTTTTCCCTGCGGTTGGTGCATATTCCCTTGAGCTTACGCCCGGTTTATCCTTGGACTTTATACTTTCTGTAGCATATCATTATATTTTGCCTTTCTTCTCCATTTTTCTAATTCTTGCGGGCGGCCAGGCTATTGGTATGCGTTCCATGGGAATTTACGAACTGGGAACGGACTATATTAAATATGCAAAGTGGCTTGGCTTAAAAGAAACCAGAGTGCTGGCTTATCTGTTCCGCAACGCGATGCTTCCGCAACTTACAGGCCTAGCTTTGTCAATAGGGCAAATGGTGGGCGGAGCTTTAATCACAGAAATGATATTCTCTTATCCGGGCCTTGGAATGGCTATGCTTACGGCTATACAAACCAATGACTATCCCGTTATACAGGGCGTAACCCTGCTCATTACAACCAGTGTTTTGCTTGCGAATTTTACAGTTGATATTTTGATTGCACTATTAGATCCTCGCGTAAAGCAGGGTTTATCAATGGATGCTAAATAAGGAGGCAAGATGTTCAAACTTCTTAAAAATTTAATCAAAGAACCGATGTTTGTTATAGGAAGTTTTTTGTTTTTAGTGACCATATTTGCCGGCTTGTTTGGCCCGTACATATATACGGCAGTAGCAGACGGCATGTCTTATGAGTCACCTTCTTCGCAGTATTGGCTGGGAACAGATAACTTGGGGCAAGACTATGTAGCTCTGGTTTTGAGAGGCTTGCAGAACAGCCTTTATGTGGGTTTTACAGCAGGTATAATTGCAACCACAATAGGGACTCTTGTAGGGCTTTTTGCAGGGTTTAAAGGCGGTATTGTAGATGATATTCTTAATATGTTTACCAATCTATTTATAGTTATACCTTCATTTGTTGTTTTGGTTTTGGTAAGCGCGTCTTGGCCAGAAGGCCGTTCTTTAACTTTAATAGCCGTGCTTATAGGTGTAACTACTTGGCCTTGGACGGCTCGTTCTGTGCGTGCCCAAGCCACTAGTTTAAGAGGGCGTGACCACATAGCCCTTGCCCGCATAAATGGTGCATCCAATTTGCAAATTATATTTAAGCATATTTTGCCTTACCTTGCATCATACGTATTTATGGTGTTTATTATGCAGGTGGCAAGCGGAATATTATCTGAGAGCGCAATTAGCATGATAGGCCTTGGACCTATAGGTGAAGGCTCTACATCTCTTGGTGTTATATTGAATACTGCAAAAAACAATTCTGCCATAACCTACGGCTATTGGTGGGGTATTTTCCCTGCGGCTATTGTTATTACCATTATAGTATTTGCCCTTTATTTGCTTAATAATTCTATGGAAGGCGTATTCAATCCACGGTTGAGGAAATAGGCGGTTAAAATGGCTAATATACTGGAAGTTAAAGATTTAAGTTTGCACTATTTAACTCGCTTTGGGCAAAAGATAGGTGCAGTTACCGATGTGTCTTTTGCAATGAAACAGGGTGAAATTTTAGGTATAGCCGGGGAATCTGGCTGCGGGAAATCAACCTTGGTCAATGGGCTTATGGGTTTGTTTATTCCACCTCTTTACCCAACCAGCGGCGATGTTTTGGTTGGCGGCGAATCTCTTATGAATAGAACTCCTCAGGAGGTTCGCAAAAATGTTCTTTCGCAAAAGGTTTCAATGATACCGCAGGGTGCTTTTAACGCCCTTAACCCCACACGCAAAATCAAAGATATTGCTGCCGATGTTATAGCCGCTCATAGCGGCAGCAAAAATATAAACAAGCAGCAGATTTACACACGTTTGCGGGAACGTTTTGATTTATTTGGAATGGAAACGGATCACATTTTGAATTCTTTCCCTATTCAACTCACTGCTGGTGAAAGGCAGCGCTCGGTTATAGGAATTTCAACTTTGCTTAACCCAAAAGTTGTTATTGCAGATGAGCCAACTTCTGCTCTTGATGTTACAACGCAAAAAGTTGTTATTAAAATGATATTTGATTTGCTTGAAAAAAACATATTCTCAACAATGATATTCATTACTCACGAACTTCCTTTGCTCCGCCATGTTGCGCACAATATAGCCATTATGTATGCTGGCGAATTTGTGGAATACGGCACAGCCATTCAGGTGGTGCACGACCCTCGCCATCCTTATACAAGGGCTTTGATGGGAGCCATGTTAAGTGCAGATGCAAATCAAAAAAGTAAGAAGCCTACCACAATAGAGGGTGCGCCGCCTAGCCTAGCCAAAGAAATAATTGGTTGCCGCTTTGCGGAACGTTGCCCAAGCGCAAGGCCTGAATGCAAACAAAAATCTCAAAGCCTGCGCATGGTAGGAGAACGTTTAGTGAGGTGTGATTATGCCGAATGATGCTATATTTTCTGCAAAAAACATCAGCAAGTTTTTTGGGTACGGTAAAAAAAGAGTTTGCGCGGTTAACGATGTTTCTTTTGACATTGCAGACGGCGAGATAGTTTCCATAGTCGGTGGTTCCGGCTGCGGAAAGAGCGTTCTCGCAAAAATAATGCTTGGCCTTTATTCGGCAGATCAAGGTGACTTTTTATACAAGAACAAGCCAATTACCAATACCAGAGACCATTGGAACGAGGTGCAAAGCGTTTTTCAAGACCCTTTTGGCTGTTTTAACCAGTTTTTTTCAATTCGCACTCAGCTTAAAGATGCCTTTGGCATATTGAAGAATAGGCCCTCAAGCCAGGAGATTGACCAGAGGGTTGATGAGGCATTGCTTGCTGTAAATGTGAAACCTGCCGATATTGAAGGTAAGTATCCTTTTGAACTTTCCGGTGGGCAAATGCAAAGAATGTTGCTTGCCCGTATCTTTGCCTTAAAGCCCAAGGTGCTTATAGCAGACGAGCCTACATCCATGGTTGATGCCTGTGTAAGGGCAAATATCTTGGACTATTTGATGAAACTAAAAGCGGTTTTGAGCATGACCATAGTATTTGTGACCCACGACATAGGGCTTGCCTATTATGTGAGCGACCGTATTTTTATTATGCACGAGGCTCAAATTGTGGAGGCAGGGAAGCCAGAAGAGGTAACCCAGAACCCTAAAAGCCCGCATACAATTCGTTTACTGGAAGATATTCCTGATATAAATAGGGAGTGGATAAAAAAGTAATTTCTATATTTAACTGAACTGGAGAAAAAACCATGAATTCAAATTTAGCAAAGATGGCAGGGAAAAAATACCGCCTAGTAACAAGGTCCGACTTTGACGGGCTTGTATGCGGAATGCTTCTAACGGAGTTGGATCTCGTGGACGACATTAAGTTTGTTCACCCCAAAGACATGCAAGATGGCTTGATTGAACTTTCCGGGCGGGATATAAGCACGAACTTGCCTTATCAGCCATCCTGTGCTTTTGTTTTTGACCACCACGAAAGCGAAATTTTGAGGAACGTTTCGGTTAATGTGGAAAATTACATAGTAGATCCTCATGCTCCTTCTGCATCAAGAGTTGTTTACGACTGGCTTGGTGGCGCAGAAACATTCCCCAAGATAGACATAGGGATGATGGCTGCCGTAGATAAAGCGGATAGTGCTCAATTTTCCCGTGAAGATATTTTAGAGCCTCAGGGGTGGGAGCTGCTCAGTTTTTTGATGGACAGCCGCACGGGATTAGGGCGTTTCAGAGATTTTCGCATTAGCAATTACCAGCTTATGATGGAACTCATATCTTACTGTAAAACTCACACCATAGACGAAATTTTGAGGCACCCTGATGTTGAAGAAAGGGTCCAGATTTACCGTGCTCACGAAAAGCAGTTTAGAGAGCAGGTTCAGCGCTGCACAAAGGTACACAAGAATTTAGGCGTTTTGGATTTGAGAGACGAAGAAACTATTTGGGCGGGTAATCGTTTTATGATTTATGCCTTGTTCCCAGAAATCAATATAAGCATCCATGTTTTATGGGGTCTTAGAATGCAGAACACTGTTTTTGCAACGGGAAAATCTATTTTTGACCGTTCTTCCAAAACCAATATTGGTGAACTTATGCTCAAATACGGTGGTGGCGGTCACGCTGCTGCGGGAACTTGCCAGGTACCAAACGACAAAGCAGCTGAGGTTTTAGGCGAGCTAATAGAAACGATAAATGCAGACGGATAGCTGTTTGACTTTATAGTTTGTACTTTATAATGTGTAAGAGCGGAACAGAACGCATGGATTCGGTGGATTGGCTTGCTCCGCATGAAAAGCTTGCGTATCCTAGGTACTATTTTTTGCAAATGGTAAAGGAAGAGATAAATAGATGCAACCGCAAAAATCAATGTTTTATATGGATTGAAATTCCGCTCAGAGGCTTTGTGTACGATGGCTTCCAATTGCATGTTCCGTTTAAGCAAAAAACAGAAAAAAACTCTAAAATTTTAGAAGTGTGGAGAATATCTGTACAAACTATACTTTCAAAAGAATATATTAACATTATAGGGCAAGGCAAAGATTGCCTTTGGAGTTTATACATAAATAAGGATTTGCATTTGCTGGAGAATATAAAAGCCTCTATAATGGAGAACATAAAGGTAGCCGGACTATTGGAATATATACCAGATGGTTTTAATTTCAATGCGTATTTTTATAGCGGCAAATCGCAATGTTCCATACAAGAAGAAAACAGGTTCATAAAGAGGTGGAATAACGAATCGCATTTTTTGAAAGTGAAACGAATTTCCATTGAGGATGTAAAGGAAAAAACTTTCCACGGAATTTATTTGAGATTTTTGAAAAGGATTATAGACATTGCCGGCAGTTTGTTTGGCATAGCGATATTTTTCTTAATTATGCTTATGTGTGCTATTTCTGTTAAGTATTCATTGTTAAAGTGGCAAAAAGAGCAAAAGAAACTTGGGAAAGAACCCTCAAAAAATGCTTCTGTTCTGTTCAAACAGGTTAGAGTTGGTAGAAACGGCAAACTGTTTAAGTGCTATAAATTCAGAACCATGTATCCTGGGGCAGACAAAGAAAAGGAAGAATTGAAAAAACAACTAGATGCGGCAAATAGTAATGTGGACAGAGGGCCTACATTTAAGATGGACAATGACCCCAGAATTTTGAAGTATGGAGGAGCATTTTTGAGAAAGCACAGCCTTGACGAATTGCCGCAATTCTTTAATGTGCTAAAGGGCGATATGAGCCTTGTTGGTCCTAGGCCCCCAACTCCAGATGAAGTTAAAACTTATGAGGCGTGGCATTATATAAGGCTTTCCGTTAAACCCGGGCTTACTTGTATTTGGCAAACCAGTGGCCGTAGCGATATTGATTTTGACGACTGGATGCGTCTTGACAATAAATATGTAAGCGAACGTAGCACTCTGGGAGATTTTAACTTAAAATTAAAGACCATTGAGGTTATGCTTAGCGGTAAAGGTGCTTCTTAACATGATAGAGATATCTGAACGAATTTTACCATTGAACAATTTTGACTACCCGGAAACCTTGGCGGCCCGCATTGAAAGCGAAGCGGAGAAAATGCACGGCGATGGGTGGTTTTTCACGCATTCTGCAACGGACGAGCTTATGGAGAATATAGTGCTATTCTTTGAGAGAGATAAAACCGGAGTTTAATCCACAAACTCGCTGTAAATAGCAGATATGGCTTTTTCAAAATCGGCTTCGTTTACTCCAACTATTATGTTTATTTCTGACGAGCCTTGGTCTATTATTCGCACATTTATTTTTTCTTTTGCGAGTATGCCAAAAAGCCGTGCGGCTGTTCCAATTTGATTCACCATTCCGTGGCCTACAGTTGCTATCAAAGCTAGTTTAGTGAAAACTTTTATTTTGTTTGGCTGCATTTTTCGTTCAATTTCTGCGAGAACTTCTGCTTCAACTTTGCTTAGCGATTTGGTATCTACTACAACGTTCATGGAATCAATGCCGCATGGGGAAAGTTCGTAAGAAACGCCAAGGTCTTCCAAAATTGCGAGAACCTTGCGACCAAAGCCCTTTTCTTTGTTCATCATGCTTTTTTCAATATAAATCATTGAAAAATCTTTGCGACCCGCTATGCCGGTTATTATCCTTGGCGAATGTACCGGAGTTGGCCCTATAGTTGTACCCGGGTCGCTTGGTTTATTGGTATTTTTTATGTTTATGGGAATGCTTTTTGCCCTGCATGGGGCTATGGATTCATCGTGCAAGACATTTGCGCCGCTGTATGCGAGTTCTCTTATTTCTCTATAGCTTACATAGTTTATGCTGTGTGCTCCTTTAACAATGCGAGGATCTGCCATTAAAAGCCCTGAGACATCTGTCCAGTTTTCGTAGAGCAGGCAGTCGCAGGCATTTGCCAGAATTCCACCGGTAATGTCTGAGCCGCCACGTGTGAATGTTTTGAGGTTGCCTTGCATATCGCTTCCGTAAAAGCCAGGAACAACATAGAGCGGGTTTGTGTCTGAGAGGGCGGCGTTCAGGTTATCGAGGCTCTGCTGTGTTACGCGGTATTGGCTGTCAAATTGTATTAGAGGGTAGGCATCTACGAATTTTGCTCCCAAAAATTCAGACATTATTTTTGCACAGAGATATTCGCCGCGGCTTACCACAAAATCAACTGTGAGTTCGCTTGATTGTTCCAACAGGGATTTTTCCAGAGCATCCAATTCTTCTCTTATGTAGGAGCGTAAGTTGAGTTCCTTAGTTATTTCAATAAAGCGGTCTTTTATGAGTTTCCAAGGTTCTGCAAGTTCAAGGTTGTTTTTTGCAAGGTCGTAAACGGAGTAGAGCAAATCCGTTAATTTGGATTCTTGCGGATTTCTTTTGCCCGGTGCAGAAACCACAACGATTTTTCTTTCTGGATTGCCTTCCAGAATATCTTTCACTTTACGGAATTGCGTAGCATCTGCTACGGAACTTCCACCAAATTTACATACTATGCGTGCCATGGGTGGTAATATAGTAATATTACCCGCCGCTTATTGTTTTTGCAATCTTTCCTATGCCTATAATACTGCCTACTGTTGTGAATAAGCCCGGGCAAATGAATGCTAAAAAAACTCTGGTAAAACGGTTCTTCCACCAACGGCTCGGTTTCCATATATCATCGGTTGCCGCTTCCATTTCATAGACTCGTGGCGGGCAAAAATACGCTTGGACAAAAGCGGTGAACATTCCAACTCCTATTAGAGGATGCAGAGTTGTTATTGGAGCGAGGAAAAATGCGGTAAGTATTGCAAAAGGATGTGCAAGGGCACAGATAGTGCCAAAGGTAGCGGGAAGCCCTGTTGCAAGCACCCAAAAAATTGCATTGTCTGCTAATTTGTCTGGCCCCATTTTAAATCCTATATAAATAAGGGAAATAATTATCGCGGCTGGTATGCCCCAGCCTATTATGGTTGCCAAATACGATGGCGGCGGAATTTTGCAAAGTTCTTCTTCTGACGGGAGTTTTTGCCCGCTTTCTATAATGCTTTTAATGCCTTGCAAATGCCCTGCGCCTACAACAGCCAAAACTTTTTTGCCTTCTGCTTTCAAAATTCTTCCCGCTAAAAATTGGTCTCTTTCGCTTATCAAAATTTCCTTTATTTCTGGAAAGGTTTTTCCAAAATCGTCCATCAAAACAGAGAGAGTGTCTTGTTCCCGCATTTTGCTGAGATCTTCTTCGCTAATTTTTTCTGTTTCAAAAATTGAGCCTAATAATGCAGCTAGTAATTTGAATTTACGAAAAAACGGAGTGCTTCCCCACGAGCGGCGTAAGGTAATTTTAACATCTCTGTCTGCTAAAACCAGATTAGCATTGCAGGCTCTTGTTTCTTTTACTGCGGCTTTTAATTCGGAACCTGGCTCTACACCTGTGGATTCTCCCATTCTTTTTTGATAGGAGGCCAAAACCAAATTCAAGATTAAAGGGGACATTTGCCGTTTTTTAAGCACGCTTTTAATATCCAAATTTTTCCAGCGGTCACCATCTTCAAGGGCTTTCAGGCGGTTTTCGTCCAATTCAACGCAAACCGAATCAGGCTTTTCTTCTGCTATTGCAGAGCGAACCAAATCCACAGATTCCTGCGAGATGTGCGCAGTTCCAAGCAGGATAATTTCACGTTCAGGTGAAATATTTATGCGAATAATATCGTTTGATACAGTCATTTGGTGGGTTCAATATAGTAAATATCACACGCCTTGCCCATTCCCAAACGATACTTTTACAAATCACGCCTAGTCTTTCAGGCAACGAACAGAATACAAAAGGCTCCACTGTTGTCCGGTAAAAAACAAAAAGCATTTAGTTTAGCAAATTCCCGCATTTCAACATAAACGCCCATCTACAAATGCTTTACCAAATGTACGGGTATACTTATTCCCCTCTCGTAGAGGGGTGCCCGAAGGGCGGGGTGTATTTAGAGGTAATAAATTTGCACAATATGCGAATATATCCGCTGTCGCCGTTGGCGACTACACCCCGTCAGCTTCGCTGCCACCCCTCTAAAAGAGGGGAATTTTTAAATCCTTATTTTGCAATATTCTCATAAAATTAAAAAAACCAAACCACGTCAACCGTTTTTAATTATTTGTCCAAACACGCCGGGTCGTTGGGGTCAAGTTTGATTTGGACTATTTGAAGATTTTGAGTTGGTGGTGGTGATTTGATTATCACTCCTATCATACCGCCATCCGCAATGGGACCGCATAACGCATCTCGCATTTTACCTGCGATTTTAACTTCGCCACGATAATCTTCGGGGCTTGTAAATTTTAGGGTATCACCCTGAACATTGGGTATCCTGCCGTCCTTGGAGTAAGCCGAAGTTGTCATTAAATATTCCTTGGTATTGGAATCAATGACACGAACATTATTTGACACCAACTTCCATCTGTCGCCGCCGCCCTGACCGGCCTCGCTTGACGAGGACGGAGGGATATATTGCCACGAGGAACTTGAACTTGGGACCGAACTTGAACTTGGGACCGAACTTGAACTTGGAATCTCCGAACCGTTTGGATCTTCAGGCTCATCTGAGGAACAAGAAAATGTGAATGACAAGGCAAGTGCCAAACCTGCCACCAATGCAAAATTTGAAAGTATCTTGCTCATAAAAGAGCTCCTATTTTCCCGCTAGTTCATCCAGCCAAACCCTGGGAACATAGGCTTGGATGGTTCGCACCACCATGGTGCATTATTACTCGTAGTATGTTACTACAATTATAACTTGACCAGGATTTCCCTGCACACCTGGCCAAGCTCCGTCATCGTTTCCACCTCCACCCTTTCCGCCATTTCCTATCGAAGAAGAGGGAAAAGTACCCAAATAACCTTTGCTTAATTTACCAGCAGAGCCACCTGCAGGCGAATTATTAGATGGTCCATTCCGTCCCCCCTTTTCCCCTATAGTACCAGTCACACCATTGGCGCTACCCCAGTCCAGGTAGGATACAAAAGGTGTTCTTGGTGCTTCTGCACCACTGCCACCGTTTTTGCC
Organism: Fibrobacteria bacterium GUT307; assembly: GCA_001462235.1. GTDB lineage: Bacteria > Fibrobacterota > Fibrobacteria > Fibrobacterales > Fibrobacteraceae > Fibrimonas. The sequence continues at coordinate 10,168 of LIUI01000143.1, read as the reverse complement.
TCCGGACTTACCTCCGCCAGCACCACCACCAACAGCAATGGTATAAGCAGACCAAGATACTGTTGTTGTACCCCCATCATTTCCTGGATAACCAGGGTTGTCGGTAAGACCGTTTGTTCTGCCGGCACCCATTTGCCCACCTTCACCCACTTTTATTTCAAATGCGGTTTTTTCACTTACATTGACTTTCATGTAAGCTGTTGCACCACCTCCACCGCCTCCACCAGTTCCCCAATTTGTTCCGAACAATTCCCAACTATTCCCACCTTGTCCGCCGCCACCGCCACCGACTGCATAAATTTCTATTGTTGCGGGAAAACTTTTGTTAAAAGTATAAGTATGTGTTGTGTTGGGAATGTTAAAGTCTTTTATTTCGATTTTTTCAATTTTTGGTTTTGGCGTGGGCTTTCGCAATGTTTTATAAAAATCATCGGCGAAAACTATTTCGGTTCCAGTAATTGGAGAATTGTCAAATTTTCCGTCTGGCGAAAAATCCAACTTTTCTATATAAGTGCCTTCTCTTACGCAAGATATAACGTCCCAGCTTAGTAAATTTTCATTTGCAGAATCCGTTGAAATAAGAAAATAAACATCGCTTACTGCGTACAATGCATAACGATAATAACCAGAATCTTCGTCTTTATTGCCAATTGTAAGTGAAGTTGTTTTTGAAAATGATTCATAATGTGACGTCATAGAAGATATCGATGTCTGCGTTGATTTTTCGTCATGAACACTAATAGTCCTTGATGTTCCAGAACTATTTGTAATAGTTTTCTCAAGACTACCTTCAACTTTAAAAACTTTATCATAGCCCAATGTCCCTTTCATTTTAAACACATCTTCTATACTTGTAGTATTTGTCGAAGCATCTGAAATAACAACACTATTCGAAACAGTTTCAGTCATATTTGTAGTTACAATATTTTCCGATGCCGATGTCCATGCCCATGATATTGAAGTAGTACCTTTTGTATAAGCAAGAATATTTGTCATTGATGATACAAATGTATTTTTGATATATCCAGCATCAATTACGTACCAATTTTTACCTTCATATTCCCAAAGATCCAATAATATGGGTTCAGAAAGGTTATTGGAAGCCGCAACTGGCTCGGCTCTCAATGCCAATGGCACAGCTTCTCTTTGTAACGAGGAAGACGATTTGGCATCATCCGACGATGACGAGGGTGTATCTAACTGATGTGAGGAGGACGATGGAATATCTACCTGCGACGAGGAATATGAAGGTGATTCTGGATCATCTGAAGAATTGTTGGAACAATTCATCAAAAAAAATCCAAAAAATGCTATTAGCACGAGCGATATTTTCTTAATCATAAGGCATCTCCTAATGCTTTCATTCAAACTTGGCATTAATGAGTTATTTGCTATAAAATTTATACTAATTCCCATCATTTGTAAATGATTATTTTTCTCGTTTTTGAAAAAACGGCATTTTTGTCATAAAATGAGGGGTTTTGTCATTAAATAACGTAGTTAAGCGGGGGAAATCTTTTGTTGTTATGTCCAGTCTTCCAAATTCAAACCTTGCACTCTTGAGAATTCTTTTGTATTATTCGTAACCAGAATTAAATTTAATGACCTTGCGTGGGCAGCTATAAGAGTGTCCAACGGGCCTATTATGCAATTCCTTTTTTTCAAATCTGTTTTTATAACTCCATATTCTTTTGCTGCAAATTCGTCAAAAGGCATGACATTTACTAATGATAAAAATTCCATCAAGGCAACGGCATTTCTCTCTGGATACATACTGTTTGCAACGCCATGTTCTAATTCGGCTAATGTTATTGACGATATGGAAATTCCTGAAAATCTATTTTTCTTAAGATTTTCAAGGACAGATTGGGATTTTTTCTTTATTGCATGAATGCAGATGTTGGTATCCAAAATGTGCATTAAAATTCTTCCCTGATTTCTTCTATGCCTTGCTCACGTCCATTTTCCATAAAATCACTTGAAAATCTATTCAATCCGCTTAAAAATACTTCCCATTGTTTATCTTGTGGAACTAATAAAAAGGCATTTCCAACCTGTTGTATATAAACAGAGTCTTCAGAAAAATGAATGTCTTTTGGAAGCGTAAGAACTTGCCTTTGCCCATTTGTTGTTATTTGTGCTAGTTTCATACTAGGGAAAATAGAAAAATTTAAGCAACCCTAGGGGTTGCCGTTGTTTGTTATCCTTTACTGTCATTATCCTTTACATCACCGGTACTCGCAATATTTGCTTTTCACTGCCAAACGATGCTTTTGCAATATACATCCCTCTTGGCAAATGCCCAAACGATATGCTGTGGTTGCCGGCAATGTAGGTTTGTTTGCTCATTAGCTTGCCGCTTAGGTTGTAAATTTCTATTGTTGTGTTGGCGTTTGCCGTTAGGTTTAGGCCGTTCCGAGTTTGCGTTATTGAGTGGTTGGTGGCGATTTGAGGGAGAATGGGAGTATCTATCTCGTACAAGGCTGTAACCGTCAAATCTTCAGTCACCGCTTTGAAATCCTTGTCCCAGCCTGTGAATACATAGCCCATACGAATAGGTTCTGATGGTGCGATTGCCATGTTGCCGTGATCTATTGTCTGCTGTGATAATTGAGTGCCATCATGGTCTATAAAAGTTACTGTATAAGTATTGAGTGTCCAGTGTGCGGTATATTCTCTATTGCCGGTGCTTCCCTGTGCGATGGTCACGATTGTATCTAGACTTGTGCTATTAGATTCTGTCCAGCCTACGAATGTGTAACCAGCTTTGACCGGATTATTCAGCGTAAAGTCAGGAGTCTCAATATCGTAACTCGTAGGATTTTCTGATAATATTGTTCCGCCATTAAGGTTGTATGTTATTGTGTATAACGTAAGCATGAATATTAAGCGTGTCTCGCCAACGGGTGTCCACGTGCCTGTGCCACGTTTGGTTACAACTTGTAAAGTGAGGATTCCGGATGGTATGCCTAAAAGCTGCTTTGTAAGTTGAGCATTTTTATAGTTGACCGCATACCTTCCCGTTGTAGGGTTATAAATATTGTTGGATATTGAATAATTTGCGGAGTCCAAAACCATACTGACAGTGTCTCCCGCTATGATTGCGAACCCTATCTTTCCTGAAAAATCAGTGCCGTAATTCATCTTTGCCCTGATATTCGCATTTACTGCGGTTTCTGTGGTTGAAATATCAAAATTGCTTACTTTTATTTGCGATGGCGGACTGTTGCCTTTATTCGGCATTACGTTTATTAGCATCGCTTGCTGGTCGTTGAAATTATATTTATTTGGGTTTAATGCTGTCAAAGAGAAAAAACCGTCGTATAACCCGCTCCAACCCCAATTTATATGAAATTTGTCATCCTTATATCCATCAATAATAAAAGCGTGACCACCGGTACTTGCATCTACTCCGCCATAAAATACAGGAGAATTGTTTTCCACTTGTCCTATAACAAGCTCTTTCCAGTCACTTGCAGAAATGTTGCTGATCTGGCTGTTAATATGCCGAATGCTATTGTCGTAATCAAAATATTGAGTTAGTGCTGTCACTACGTTATATAAATATGCACCGCTTCCAGAATAAGCGTAATCCATCTTTACACTCGCTCCGCAGTGATACATCAACTTAGAAACAGCGTCTCTTTGAGCCGTATTTCCGCTGTTGGTATAGCTATTAAGCATATTGGCGTAATCGTAGTCTGTGTTAAAATTCACTGAAGGAACGGATATTTTTTTTGTTTTTGTCTCATACGCTTTGCTCGCACCTGTTCCGTGAGTTGGGTGCTGCCAATACTTCATAATTTGTGCCATCACAGTTGCTACACAACCAGTCATGCTTCTTGTAGCTCCGTCAAGAGGACATTGAAGATTATACGGTGCACGTTGGTCCCATGTAGTAGAAAGCAGCTTTGTTGGATAAGACTTCTCTGTATCAGGAATTGAACTTTGCATTTCCTGACTTTGCATTACTTGTTGCCAGAGTTCTTTTGTTTCGTTATCCTGCGTTGCACCGTTCTTTACTGCTTCTGCAATTTGTTTTTCATAGGTTTCCAAGAACCAAAGCAATGCTGGCGGCATATTTTCTTCATCAAAATTCCCGTTGTCAATTTCGCCAAGAATCGGTGTGGCAATATCGTTGCCGGAAACTATAATAAAGCCGTCATTTTCTTTTTCAACAATGAAATATGGAGCCACGCTTGCAATTTTTTTTAGTTGCGGCTTATGAGCAAATTTGGCAGATTTGATTTTACCGCCCCGCGTCCGCTCCAAATGCTTTTGTGCAACGCTTTGAGCTGTCTCAAAACTTACCGGTGCACTAAACGCAGGAAGGGTAAAAAACAACAGTACGGCAAGCTGTGCTGCCACTAATGTTTTAAAAAAATCAATACTCTTTTTCATAGAGCAACTCTTTCCCCCCTACTGAAAATATAGAAAAGAATTCCAACGCTTTTTTTCCATTTTCACCCCTATTCATAGAATATTCATTCACAAACATCTTAATATGCTGCAAAATAACTTCATCATCATCTATTTGCGCAAGTTCCCTTATAAAATCATTAACAGATTCCTTCCTTTCCCAAGCGAGCCGCAAACTTTTTTGGACGCACAAATCCATCTCCTTGGCCAATTCCTCGCCCAAACTACGCTTTATAACCGTGCATCCCAGCGGAATGGGAGCTTTCAATTTCTGCTCCCAAAATGCACCTAAGTCTGCGGTTAAATGCAAGCCATCTCTTTCATAAGTAAAGCGATGCTCGTGAATGGTAACACCTTGTTCTATTTTTTTTTCGCAAAGATTGCGGTAAAGTTTGTCAAAGCGGGCATATTTTATTTTGGTTGTAATGTTGCTGTTTTTTGCCCAAAAATTAAATAAAGCGGCAGCTGTTGTATTTTCACCTGGTAGGTGAACGGGGAATTCTGCGTTAAAATCTTTTTCAACAGAAGAAAGAAGCAAAGGCCCGCAGCCATAGCCCATAGCTCCGCCGCTGTCTAAAATTCTGTATTTGTCTTTTACAAGAGGATAAACTGCACAACTAACCTTTGCCATGTCCAATTCGCCCTTCAAAACCTTTTCATTCAAAGTTTGAACATCGGCATACTCAACCGAAATTGGGCAAGGAGTTTTTACCTTGCCTTCAATCAGGTTTTGATAGATGAAGGTGTCGTTGGGGCAAGTTGAGATGCCGAGAGTCAGTTGCTTAGAACCCATAGACTTTTGCACCTTTTAAGAGCTGTTCCAATGATAAAACGAAAAAACGAAGTTATCTCAAACAATGTATAATTGTATGTATAAAATATTCGTTTAATAATGTTATTTTTAAAGATATTCTTTTTATCAATATCAATAAAATGCTCTTTTATCATTTCCCTTGCTTTGAGCCGTTCGTCTGTTTGCAGCTTTGAGCATATTCGAAACAAAATTACGCGTTTTGCAATAATTTCATCCATTCTGTATTGAGATGCAATCAATTTTTGAGGACTGGTTTTTCCAAAATGTTCGGAAAGTAAATCTTCCAACATTTTATCCGTAATCAACATCTCAAAAAATTTTATAGATATTTTTCTGCTAATTGAAGATGAACGTTGTCTATAATGGTAGATAGCATCTTCAAATGCAACAATATTCGCTTTTAACAACATTTCTCTAGTATCGTATTCATCTACATTCATATGCTTAATTTCAGTATTCAATGTTGAACGTATATTCCATAATTCTTTTTTTGTAATTCCAAATGCTCCTATTACCCATTTGGGAATTGTAAGCATTACAGCTTCCTCTCCGGTTAGTATTTTTTCCATTTCAAAATTTTTATTAGGAATAAAAGTAAAATTTTGAGAATTTTCTTCATTAAAAACTTTCATCCTAAGATATACTATATCAGCATCTGTTTTTATTGCCCTTGAATAGAGTTTTTCCAATACATCGCTGTCTATAAAATCATCGGAATCCATTTCCATAATCCAATCCGCTTTGGCATAAGATACCGCTTTATCTCTAGGTATTTTTGCAGAACCGCTGTTAGGAATTGTATAGTATGAAAAACGCTTGTCTTTAGCTGCAAAATTTTCAATTATTCCAAGCGTGTTATCCGTAGAACCGTCATTTACAATTATGCATTCCCAATCTTTAAATGTTTGATTGAGAATGCTATTTAGACATTCTTCAATATATTTTTCCACATTATACGCTGGAATAACAACAGATATCACAATTGCTTCATTCCACGCATTTTACCGCGAAGCCATGCTCCGATTTCTTCTACCGGGTGTTGCCTTATAGCGGTGTTCACCTCTATTAAACGGCGGTTGTCAACCCTGTTGGATTTGCCTTCGTTAAAGGGTGCTCCTATTACATCTTTGCCCTGTGCCTGCATAAAGTTTTCCAAAAGCGGGACGCAACTGTTTGCAAAGAGATAGCAGCCGTATTCTGCGGTATCGGAAATTACTCTGTTCATCTCGTAGAGTTTTTTGCGGGCTATGAGGTTTGCTATTAGAGGGGTTTCGTGCAGGGACTCGTAGTAGGCAGAAGCGGGTTTCATGCCTGCGCTTACCATTGTTTCAAAAGCGAGTTCAACGCCGGCTTTTATCATGGCTACCATCAAAACGCCCTTGTCAAAATAATCCTGCTCTGTAATTTGGGCTTCTGTTGCAGCGGTTTTTTCAAAAGCGGTTCTGCCGGTAGCTTCACGCCATGCGAGAAGTTTTTTGTCCCCGTTAGCCCAGTCTTTCATCATTGTGGAAGAAAATTCGCCGGAGATAATATCGTCTTGGTGTTTTTGGTATAGTGGCTTCATTATGATTTTTAATTCTTCTGATAGTTCAAAAGCCATTATTTTTGCGGGGTTTGAGAGCCTGTCCATCATGTTTGTTATGCCGCCTTGTTTTAGAGCCTCGGAAACGGTTTCCCAGCCGTATTGCAAAAGTTTGGAAGCATAAGCAGGGTCAATTCCGAGTTGCGTCATGCGGTCAAAGCAGAGCAGGGTGCCTGTTTGGAGCATTCCGCATAGTATGGTTTGTTCACCCATCAAATCGCTTTTTACTTCGGCTACAAAGGAGCTTTCTAAAACGCCGGCACGGTCGCTGCCAAGCCCAACTGCATAAGCCTTTGCATATTCCAAACCTTTGCCTTCAAGGTCGTTTTCTCTTTTTACCGCGACCAAGGCCGGCATTCCAAAGCCACGCACGTATTCTGCACGCACTTCTGAGCCTGGCCCTTTTGGGGCAACCATTATAACGGTAATGTCTTCTCTGATTTGCATTCCTTCTTCTACAATATTGAAGCCGTGGCTGTAAAGGAGTACGGAATTCTTTTTCATTAGGGGCATTATTTCTGCTACAACTTTGGAATGCTGTTTATCTGGCGTTAGATTGCAAACAAGGTCTGCGGTTGGGATTAAATCTTTGTAAATGCCAACCTTAAATCCGTTTTCGCTAGCATTTGTAAAGCTGGCCCGCTTTTCGTCAATGGCAGCTTGCCTGAGTGCAAAGGATACATCCAGCCCGCTATCCCTTAGATTTAGCCCTTGGTGCAAGCCCTGCGCCCCTGCGCCTATTATCACGATTTTTTTGCCTTTTAGCGCTTCTGTACCTCGGGCAAATTCCGGGGAATCCATAAAACGGCATTTGCCGAGTTCTTCTAATTGTATACGTAACGGCAACGTATTGAAATAATTCATTTGAAACCTCTTTGTGTAGATGGTAATGTAGAAAAAAAATAACTGGCTATGGCAACGTAAGCTATCCGAGAAGGTTAAGGATAGTTATCGGGTGGAGGTTTTCTAAATTTAAATCGTGATTAAAAAGCATATCTTTATAAGCAGTGTGCAAAAAGAATTTTTCAAAGAGAGAACTCGGCTATGCAACTATATTCGCCAGGATGCTTTATTAGGCAAATTTTTTGAGCCTTTTTTATTTGAAGAATTACCTGCAGCCAATAAGTCTGTGGAACAGGCTTATCTTTTAGAAGTTGCAAATAGCGATATTTATTTGGGCATATTAGGGGAACAATATGGTTTTCAAGATAACGATGGAATTTCTCCAACAGAAAGAGAATTTGACAAAGCAACAATGTTGCAAAAATACCGTATTTGTTTCTTTAAAACTATGTACCCTAAATCAAAAAGAGAACCGAAACAGCAACTTTTTATTGAAAAAGTAGAACGAAGCGTGATTAGGAAATCATTTGAAAATTTTGAAACCTTGAGAAGTGCTACTTATTCATCTTTAGTACGTTATTTGGAAGAAAATGAAATGCTGCGTTTATTGCCTTTTGATGCCGCATATCACCCTGAAACAAGCCTTGATGATATTGATGAAAAGAAAATAGATTTATTTATTAGAATAGCAAAAAAGGCAAGAAACTTTCCTTTAGATATTGGAACTCCAACAATAGATGTGCTTAGACATTTGAGTTTGATAAATCCCAACCAGCAAATTAAAAATGCTGCAATTCTTTTGTTCGGAAAAAATCCGCAAAGTTTTTTTCTTTCTTCGGAAATAAAGTGCGCTCAATTTTATGGAAATGAGGTAACCAAACCTATTCCTTCATATCAAGTTTATCATGGTGATTTATTTTCTCTTGTTAAACAGGCATTAGATTTTATTGCATCACGCATTGACGCTCGTGTGGGAACTCGTGAGCATAGTGTTCAAGCTCCCGTTGATTTTGAATTGCCTTTAGATGCAATTCGCGAGGCTATTGTCAATGCAGTTGCTCATAGAGATTATACGAGCAATGCAAGTGTTCAAGTTATGCTCTTCAAAAATAGGTTAGAAATATGGAATCCTGGGCATTTGCCTCCAGGCATAACAATAGAACAACTTTCTCAGGTTCACGAATCTTTCCCGACCAATCCTTTAATTGCCAATCCTCTTTATTTGGCTGGTTACGCAGAGCGATTGGGCACTGGAACGGTAGATATTATTAAAAAATGTGAGGATATGGGATTAAAAGCCCCAGAATATGCACAAACCAACAATTTCCGTGCTATATTTTGGAGAAATGAGCAAAACCTACCAAGCTCAGGGGAAA
>LIUI01000143.1:0-935 GCA_001462235.1 Fibrobacteria bacterium GUT307 | reverse complement strand
AAACCTACCAAGCTCAGGGGAAAAACGCATAAAAAAAATACAAATAAAAGAGATAGTACTGTCCATTTGTTCAGATGAATACTTAACTGTTAGTCAGATAGCAACATCTGTTGGCAGAAATGCACATTACTTAAAAAAAGAAATACTCTCTCCTATGCTTGAAGAAGGAAAATTGGTTCGATTATATCCTTCAAAGCCTAAACACCCTAATCAGGCATATAAGGCAAATAAATAAGGCTATAATTATCCCTCAAACTCCACACCCGCACGCCATTTTAAAAAATTGGCACCCCCACCTTCTCACCCCAAACCTCGCACCGTGGTACGAGGTGATAAACGTTTGGGCCTAAGAAAGCAGAGGTGCATCCCCGCCGAAGCAGGGACACCAAACAACCTTAATACACAGAGCAACTAAGAATAAGGAAAACTTCATTGCTTGCATGGCTAGGCTGGCTGGTCTTTGAGGTTAGCCATTATGGATCTTGTGTCGGATCTGGCTCCTGCGCTTCACTACAAGATACACCAGAGGTTGCCTTTTTGCCGATTTTCTCGAAACTTGGAGTTAGAGATGGACATTCAGTGCCACTAATAAACATCTCGGGCTGTTCTAGGTCGTTTGAATCATCATCTGGAGCATAAGGAAACTTTCCTGACCAGCTACCAGTTCCTTCAATACAATCGTTTAGCTTAGTAACGTTTTTTGCGCACCACTGCCCAGCAACCGCAGAACCACCTTGATTATAAGCGAAAGCACCTAGGGGAGGCGGTTTGTAGCCAATATCACTCCAAGTACCTATAGTATCCTTTTCCGTTGACCAAGCTATGTGCATCTTGCTCCATGTGCCAGCTGCGGGGCCAACTTCTGATGCCTTAGCTTTTGCCGTCATGCCAAACAATTTTGGGATGGCAACTGCTGCCAAAATGCCGATGATCAC
>LIUI01000142.1 GCA_001462235.1 Fibrobacteria bacterium GUT307 | reverse complement strand
ACAAGGCAAGGAAGCTCTTCTTAACCCCGCGAAATGTAAAGCGTTTCTGGCGGACTACACTCGCGGCGATTACAAAAAAGAAAGCCGCTTTTTGTTACAGGCCATTGAGGCCGGCGCGGCGAAGGCAATTGACACTGCGGAGGATATTGCCACTTGCAAGAAACTGCAGACAAGGGTGCTGAGGGAAGAGTACGGCCTCGCGGAAGAAATCGCGGCGGATACGGTGAACACGCTGGCGCTGGCGTTGCGTGGGGAAGAAAAAGAAAAGACACTTTGCAAAAACTGCGGGAAGGAATTGGCGGATGAATGGAAGGCTTGTCCGTATTGTGGGACACAGGTTGTGGAGCAGGAAGCTGGGTCTGTGACTTCATCAAGTTCGGGAGGCGTGGATTACGGCCATTGGTCAATTAGTTCCATAACACAGTTAGATCAGGATGCACGAAAGTTACTTGATAATGGACAGATCTACAGTAATAAAAAAGATTTTGACAATGCAATTAAAAGGTTTGATGAGGTAATAAGATTATACCCGAATTTTGCTCTTGTCTATGGTTTGCGTGGAGAGGCTTTTTATTCTCAAGGCAAAAGTGATATGGCAATCAGAGATTACACCAAGGCTATTAGACTTAATCCGAACGATGCTTATGCCTACTTTTTACGTGGATTAACCTACAAGGAACAAGATCAAAATGACGCGGCAATCAACGATCTAAACGAGGCTATCAGACTTGGTCCAAATGATGGCCCATACTATGTCGCTCGTGGGGAAATGTATGGGACACAAGGCCAATATGACTTGGCAATTAGTGATTTCACCGAGGCTATCAAACTTCATCCGAATAACTATTCTTATGCCTACGGCATGCGTGGATTAGTCTACCAGAAATTAGGCCGATATGAAGCGTCAATCAACGACCTAAACGAAGTTATCAGACATAATCCGGATGCTGCTTGGGCCTATGACAGCCGTGGATATGCTTACAAACAGAAAGAACAATACGATGCGGCGATTATGGATTACACAGAAGCAATTAAGCTTGAACCGAATAATCCTGATTTTCTCGAAGGCCGTGGAATTGCTTACATTATTCAAGGTCAATTTGATGCGGCAATCAATGACTTTAGCAAGGTTATCATGCTTGACCCAAATTATCCTCTCGCCTACGCCCTCCGTGGAATGGCATACAAACGATTGGGGCAAAAAAAACAGGCTATCCATGACTTGGAGAAAGCTCTCAGCCTAGACCCAAATGATGAAGGGGCAAGAGAAGAGTTACAAGAAATACGAGGGTATTCATAAAATGAATAAAGCATTTACCGACATTCTTAAAAAACTCGTTACCGAACAAGGCAAGGAAGTCCTTTTCAACCCCGCGAAATGTAAGGCGTTTCTGGCGGACTACACTCGCGGCGATTACAAAAAAGAAAGCCGCTTTTTGTTACAGGCCATTGAGGCCGGTGCGGCGAAGGCAATTGACACTGCGGAGGATATTGCCACTTGCAAGAAACAGCAGACAAGGGTGCTGAGGGAAGAGTACGGCCTCGCGGAAGAAATCGCGGCGGATGCGGTGAACACGCTGGCGCTTGCATTGCGTGGGGAAGAAAAAGAAAAGACACTTTGTAAAAACTGCGGAAAGGAATTGGCAGATGAATGGAAAGCTTGTCCGTTTTGCGGGACACAGGTTGTGGAGCGGGAAGCTGGGTCTGTGACTTCATCAAGTTCTGGAAGCGTGGATTATGGAGGTTGGCCGATTAGTTCCATGTCGCAATTAAATCCAGACGCGCGAAAGTTACTTGAAAGCGGACAGATCTACAGTAATAAAAAAGATTTTGACAATGCAATTAAACAGTTTAATGAGGTAATAAAGTTATTCCCAAATTTTGCTCTTGTTTATGGTTTGCGTGGAGATGTTTACCATGAGCAAGGCAAATATGATATTGCAGCCAGAGATTACACTGAGGTTATCAGACTTAACCCGAATGATGCCTGTGCTTACTCTCGCCGTGGATGTGCCTATGTGAATCAACATGAATATGACACGGCCATTAGAGACTTTAGCGAGGCTATCAGGTTTGGCAAAAATGATTTTTACTTCACACGTGGGATAAGTTACAGGTTGCAAGGCCAATATGATATGGCAATCAGAGATTATACCGAGGTTATCAGACTTAACCAGAATGATGTTTCCGATGCCTATCTTGAACGCGGGAGCATTTATCATGATCAAGGTCAATATGATTTGGCAATCAGAGATTACACAGAAATGAGCAGACTTGATCCGAATAATGTTTATGCTTACGTCAACCGTGGAGAAACTTATCGGACACAAGGCCAACTGGATCTGGCAATCAAAGATTACACCGAGGCTATCAGAATTCACCCGAACTATGCTTATGCCTACTCCCAACGTGGAGAAACTTATCGGATGCAAAACCGATATAACGAGGCAATCAGCGATTTAAATGAGGCTATCAGGCTTGAGCCGGGTAATGCTTTCGCCTACTGCGTCCTTGGATATACCTATAGGATGCAAGGTCAAAATATCGTGGCAATCAGCAACCTTAATGAAGCTATCAGGCTTGACCCTAACTATGCTTTCGCCTACGGCATCCGTGGGCAGGCATACAGGCAGATGGCGCAAAAAAAAAGAGGCTATCCAGGACTTTGAGAAAGCTCTTAGTCTGGATCCAAATCTTGGGTGGGCAAGGCAAGAGTTACAGGAAGCACAGGGCGTATTAGGTTTTTTAAAGGATCTTTTTGGGGGGTGATTATAAATGAACCAAACCTTTATCGACATTTTGCAAAAACTCATTGCCGAACAGGGCAAGGAAGCTTTCCTCAACCCCGCAAGATGCAAAGCGTTTTTGGCTGACTACACTCACGGCGAATATAAAAAGGAAAGCCGCTTTTTATTACAGGCGCTTGAGGCCGGTGCGGCAAAGGAAATTGACGCCGCGGACGATGTTGCCATTTGCAAAAAACAACAGGTGCGGTTGCTGCATGAAGAATACGGTATGGATGAGAAGGTGGCGGCGGATACGGTGGACACGCTTGCGCTGGCGTTACGTGGTGAGGTAAAAGAAAAGACACTTTGTAAAAAATGCGGGAAGGAATTGTCGGACGAATGGAAGGTTTGCCCATATTGTTCGACATCTGCGGTGGATCAGGAGAGCGCCCCTGAAATTCCAGCCGTCGCACAAGCAAAACCGCCGCAAGAAGAAACGCCGCCGGAGCCGGAAAAGGCGGGATTTACGGCACGGTTCCTGGCGCCTCTTATGGAGGAGGAGACTGCTTTACCCCCATTACCGGTTAAAAAGAAACATATTAAAAAGAAACATACTAAACGCAATGTATTGATTGCGATTGCGGCGGGGGTGGTTTTGTTGGTCTTATTGTACATATTCAACCGCAAACCTGAATATCAGGTACAAATTATTGCATATGGTACGGCTGTAGAAATTACCGGATATACAGGATCAAAAACAGATATACAAATTCCTTCGCACATAGAGAATTTACCTGTTACTGCAATTGGAGGAAATGCGTTTCGGTCCAGGCAACTTAAATCTGTAAACATTCCAGACAGCGTAACCACAATTGGAAATTGGGCGTTTATGAGGAATCAACTTACCTCTATTACCATTCCAGGCAGTGTAACTACTATTGGGAATCAGGCGTTTGCTGATAATAAACTTACCTCCATTACCATTCCGAACAGTGTAATCTATATCGGAAACGAAGCGTTTAGCGAGAATCGACTCACCTCAGTTCTTATTCCTGACAGTGTAATTACCATTGGAAATTCGGCGTTTAAACACAATCAACTAATCTCCGTTACGATTCCAAACGGCGTAACCCGTATCGAAAACGGGGCATTTAGTCAAAACCAGCTTACCTCCGTTACTATTCCGAACAGTGTAACCAGCATTGGAGCTTTTGCGTTTTCTTATAATCAACTTACTTCAATTATCATCCCAAACAAAGTAAATACCATTGGAAATGAAGCGTTTTCCAATAATCAACTTACTTCCGTTACCATTCCAAATAGCGTACATGATATTGGATGGGCGGCGTTTTATGGTAACCGACTTACATCTATTTCTGTTCCAAATAGAGTGTATATTGCGGATAAAGCGTTTGACTCAAACGTTACGATAACGAGGAGAAGGAATTAGCAATGATGGGGAAAACGTAAGTTTTATAAGGAGAGAAAAAATGAGATTTATTGCTTTGGATGTTAATGTCGGCGATTCATTTGTATTAAATGAGGGGTGTAATGTATTTTATATATAAGGAGGAGCAATCAAATGCCGGAATTACAAAAAGGCTACACATTCCAAACAAAAAAATTTAAAAAAGTTGTCGTCGATCACAAACTTGGCGAAGGCGGACAGG
>LIUI01000141.1:1610-22006 GCA_001462235.1 Fibrobacteria bacterium GUT307 | reverse complement strand
GATGTTCAAGAAACTGAAGCAGAATTTCCAGCTTAAATATTTCTACGGCGACAGCGCCAACGCCATAGAGATACAGATCTGGTGCGTTCTGATAGCCTGCCTGCTGATGGCCGTGTTCAGGGCGGAAAACAAAATCGGCAAGATGTCGTTCTCGAACATGATGTTTATCGTGCGGCGCGTCTTGATGGAGTATGTCTGGCTTCGCATGGTGCTGGCGGAGCCTGAAAGGACGCTGACTAGAATGCTGTCTAAACAAAATAGGGCGCAGGCGCCGCCTACATTGTTTGGATAGGGGGGCTTCAATTTCGGAATAGGCGAAAAAACTTCGTTTTCTCGCCTATCTCGCCGCTTTTTTAAATAAATTATTTTTTACCGGACAACAATGATTGCGGATATACTCTATACTACATATCAACATCTCTTCCTTTTATTCTTGGGCTAGGTTTAGGATATTTATATATAACTTTTATTTCGCTCCATTTTTCACTAAGAAACATCATATTTTCCGACGTATTTGGAAGAATATAATCCTTTTCAGTAAGAATTAATACACATTTTCCTTTAACAATATTTTCTTCGGTGCACCTTACACTAGTTAACACAAGGTAATAAGTATTCTGATTCAAATTAAGTTTTTCAGCATATGTTCTATAACCGGTAGAAGTTTTTTCCACCTTTAAAGAATAGAGATTCCATTTTTCTTCGGAATAAAAATTTTCTTTCAATACAGAATCTACTTTTACCTGCATTAGTTTATTAGTAGAGTCAGAAAATTCTTGAGTATAAATTCTCCAAAGGACATAACGATTCGTAGAAGGATTGTCGTATATGATAGTACGAGGTTCTTTGGAATGAACACTTGGGAGCATAAATAATCCCCAAATAAATACCGAGATAATAGAAGTTTTTTTCATTGGTTGATTGCTCCTAGTAAAGTACGGTTTAAATTATCAGGAACAGTGCCATATAAATGGAATCCCCAATATAGTGAATCTTTAACTTCATAAGCATTACACATATCTTTAATATAGCTATTAAATTCCATGCGTATATCTATAACATCTCCTTCTTCAACACGTAAACCCGGAGAGTCTGTTCCTTCATATGAGCCTGAAACATCATCATACCCTTCTCTATCATCAAAATGAGTGCAATCTCTTCCATAGCAATCAGGAACGTATGCGGTTGAGTCATAATACACGTATTCTCCATCTATTTTACAAGTGGTTGCTACTCTGTTGGTATCGTTCTTGAAAATATATCCCTTCGACTCCTGTTTAAATTCGCAGCAGGAAGGGTTGCATCCGCTATCGTATTCTTCTCCATAAAATGTTGCGTCAAATTCAACTTCTACACCAATCTTATCATATAAGACAATAATTGGATCGTTAATATTTCCTCTAAGTCTCACCTCAAAATTCTCCACACAGCATTGCCCTGCAAGGATTTCTCTCTTAAGAGGAGCTACTATGCCAAGTTCCCTTTCTTGCGCTTTCGTTCTGCTAGTCTTCGAATCAAACAAAAACCTCCTAGTCTCAAGGCTAGAGTTTGTCCTTCTCCCCAAGGCATCGTAAAACGGTTGCGGCTTGCATTGCTGGCTATAATCGCAATCGCTTTCTTTTTTCTTTGGCTCGTTTTCGGGATTTTTCTCCGGCGAGCTTCTTTTCAAAGCAGGAGGAGCAGGGGGTTCCGAAGGGCAGTCGCTGTGGTTAGAAGGAGGAGCCTCAAAACCGAAAGGGCAGATAATACAATTAAATAATTCTCCTTGCATATTGTTTACGCACTCAGAACCGTCGGGACGTATTAATGTATTGTTAGCCGACTGATGGCCAATAGGATGACACTTTATGGCAACGTTTGTATCATTTCCAATAATTTGGTCTTCAACATCTCTTGTAGCCGCAAAATATAATCCCTGCTGATCTTTGCATTCATCGGTGGAAATCAGAAGAAAATCGGAGCACTGAGGGAGCGGCGGCGGGGCTAAAGGCTGGAAGTCCAAGGATAACGAGCAAAAATCAGTGCCGAAAAAAGTGCCCGAACAAATAGTACTACCAGGAGCAGAGCAACTAACGCTACCGTTACCAGAATTACTTGCAAGACCTAAAGAAGCAGTGGCGGTGCAACTACAACCGATCGGAGGATTGCCATAGGTGCCAGACAAGTTGCTGGAATGAAAAGCGGAGCGAGAAGAAAGAACGGGAGTAGTCAATCCAGAATCAACTACAAAAGTATGGAAGCAAGTGGCGGAATATGAAGAACCCGCCGAAACAGTAACAGTGCGTGTGGATGCATTGAATGACCATGAGCATCTAACAGCCCAAGGTTCACCAGTGTAGCCATAACCTACAGCTTTGGACGGGCAAGAAATAGAAAAAGATTTAGAAACGGTATTCTGGGGCGGGGGCGGGAGGGAAGGAGATTGGAAAGACAGAGAAAGCGAGCAAAAATCAGTGCCAGAAAAAGTACCATTGCAATTAGCAGGAGACGAACAACTAACAGTGCCTGAGCCATTCAGAGTGTTCTGCGAAGCAACGGCAGAACAATTGCAAGAATTAATAACTCCATTGGCGGAATAAGTGCCGGACAAGCTACTAAAATGAAAAGCGGAGCGAGAAGAAAGAACAGGGGTAGTCAATCCAGAATCAACTACAAAAGTACGGGAGCAAGTGGCGGAATATGAAGAACCCGCCGAAACAGTAACAGTGCGTGTGGATGCATTGAATGACCACGAGCATCTAACAGCCCAAGGTTCACCAGTATAACCATAACCTACAGCTTTGGATGGGCAAGAAATAGAAAAAGATTTAGAAACGGTATTCTGGGAAAAGGAAAGCGAAACGAAAAACATCAAAAAAATAGATTGTGCCATTAATCTATAAGCAATGATATAGCGAAATCCTATTTTAATTTGGCTACGAACCGGCATACGTGAAATGTAGAAATTTGATTTTCGTGGAAGTTCAGAGCGTGATTTTGGGGATACAAGAAAAATCTCCAGTCTTTATATATTATATGTTAGGGTAGAATAGCTACTGAACATTGGGGATAATTCCCGAAATTTCTATATTTCCCTCTGCGATGTTGGAGGATATTCATGAAGAGCTTGCTCAAATGGCGCGCTTTCCCAAGCGACGGGGGGCTATCTTTCAAATGGAAGCAGACGATAAAGGGCTTGCCTTGGTGGATGTAAAGTCCGGAACGCTCAAAATCTATGTGCTTATAGACCCGGATACGGAGCAAGTTTTAGACACAAAATTCTTCACTTATGGCGGGCCAATGCTTACCGCTTTGGCAGATATTCTTTGCGAAGCCCTTGCAGATAAAAAGATAGATGAAATTCAGAATTTATCCCTTGAAAATTTATTCGGAAAATTTGATGTAAAACCGGATAACGAAGATTTTCAAACCGTGGCAAAATTGCCGGCTATGGTAGCAGAAGCATACCCGGAAAAAAAGAATGTTGCCTTTGCGGCAAGAGCCGCTATGGGAAGCGCAAAATTAAAAGCCCACACAGCAGAAGGCAGAACAGAAGCAGATGCGGAATGGGAGGCATTAAGCGATACGGAAAAACTTGAGAAAATAGAGGAATGCTTAAATAATAACGTACGTGCAATGCTTGCCGGCGATGGCGGCGGCTTGGAAGTGCTGGGCATCAAGGATGGGAAAACAGTTTCCATCCGTTATCATGGTGCGTGCGCAGGTTGCGGAGCCGCCAGTGGGGGAACCCTATATTATATAGAAAATCAGCTTCAACAATATGTATATTACGGTTTAGCGGTTGAACCGGAGATGCAACTTTGGAATCCTGGAGAGTTTTATGAACATTGAAATTCCTGCCGAGTTACTTTTGCCAACAATTGAGGAATTAGAAAAGAAAACAATCCACGACTTGGAGGCAAAATGGAAGCCGTGCAAACGCCTTGGCAAAAAAGAAAGAGTTGCCATGCGGCAAGAAAAGGAAATAGCGAAGCTAAAAGCCATAACTGCGGAATTTTACGGGCAAAAGCAAGAAGCTAACTTAGTTGCCAGCAGCCTTAGTTCTATGTCTGTCCAAAGCGAAAAACCAAAATTTCCGCTAAATATGGCACGCCCAACTTTAAGAGTGTCTTTGGGTGAAGCTTCCCAGGAACGCAAAAAAGGCAGGCCACCAAAAGTGAAACCGTTATGAAAAGGCGTTATTTAAGAACTTTTTTATTGCTTCTTGGTATAGCTGGTATTGTTGTGTATTTTTTTATTCCCAAAGAAATAGAAGTTGAATGTCTTGAAAAAAATTCAGATGTTAATCCTTATGGAAATCCTCTTCTCATAGAAACAGAGCCTCTCGCTTTCAAATGCAATTTGCCAAATGAAAATGAAAATTGCGGAATTAGACTTTCTTTTGATTCCAAAAATTGGAACCTTATGGATTCCCTTGTGCTGGAATTTGAGAGTTCGCAAAATTTCAAGGAACTCGTGGTGCAAATTTTAACATTCGATCCGGACCATTCAAATGAAAATGATCTTAGCACTATGAAGCCCTTTATAAAAGAGCTTGAATTAAGCCCGGATAAAAAGCGCTATTCCATATTCATGGACCATTTTTACGTGCCTGATTATTGGTTTATTCAGCAAAATGCAAAGAACAGCCATAATCCAAAGAGATTTTATGCCATAACGGGAATAGATATTTTTTCTGCGTGGAAAAATCCTGCGAATACCGAACTTGAATTAAAAATTGGCAACGTGTGTGCAATGGGGGTTAGCAATACCCCTTTTGTAATTCTCATTATTTACATAGGAATTTTAATAGCCATAGCCATAAGCGTAAGAACCGGCAATAGCTAGAATTTTAGCCAACTCTGCCAATGTCGTTCACGGCTTTAGTCAATGTTTCGTCTTCGGATTGGACGGATTTTTGGTTTGCCTCGTAATTTCGCTGGAATCTTATCATTTCTACCATTGAATCCACTACGCTTACATTGGAACTCTCCAAAAAGCCTTGTTTAACGGTTGTATTAAGCGCCCGTTCCGGTTCTACATCTGCTTTAGCATAAAAAAGGTTAAAACCCTCGCGTACAAGGTCATTTCTTTTATCTGCAAAATCAACTATAGATAATTTCGCAACTTCTTTCCCGTCTGCGTAAACTTTCCCGGCAGCAGAAACAGAAAACTCAGTCGCGTCATCTAGGTTTATAGGAGCCTTATCTTCGCCGAGCACTTTGTAGCCTTGCAAGGTCACCAAATCTCCCATTCCATTGCGTGTAAAGCTGCCGTTTCTAGTATAGCGAATTCCATTTCCCGTATCAACCTCAAAAAAACCCGAGCTTTCAAGGGCTAAATCAAAGGGATTTTCCGTAAGTACCAAGCTGCCCTGGTCGTAATCTATATAGTTTTCGGACATTTGGTGGTCTTCGTCTTGGTGAAGTTTCAATTCATCGTTCCGCCCAATATCAACCTGAGTAATGCTAGCCGTGAGGGATTTTTTGAAGCCCGTTGTGTTTGCATTGGCAAGATTATGGGTAGTATTGTCCATCATCTCTTGCAAGAGCATCATTCCATTGCGTGCAGTATAAATACCATTGACCATACAATGCTACATGCAAAAAGCGTGCCAGTTTATAATTTAAGATGCTTCAGTGACTTGTAGGCTTCTAGGAAATTTTACTATATTACGATCAAAATAAAGCCCGCATAGCTCAGTTGGATAGAGCAACTGCCTTCTAAGCAGTGGGTCGCAAGTTCGAATCTTGCTGTGGGTATTTATGTTTCTATTTAAGAAACAATATGTGAAATTGCTTTTGGCGGCTATTGTTGCCGTGCTTCTTGCGTTTTTTGGTTTTTACAAGTCCCCAAACTTGCCGGAAATCAAAGAGGCGAGTGCTTTTGTGCCTCGTACCGAAGCTGCCAAATGGATGTCTCTTGGATATAATTCTGCCGCTGCAAGTTTATTCTGGATAGGCGGCATTATTGCGTATAGCGAAACAATGTTTGATGGCAAAACCTTTAAATGGCTTTCACACTTGGCAGATGCCTCAACAAGGCTGGATAGCCTGTTCAAAACTCCTTATACATTCGTGGTTGCAATAACGGCAAACAGTGAACCTGATACCGCAGATTACATACTTTTACGCCGAGGCATAGAAGCCTTCCCGGATGACTGGCGCCTGGCGGTTAGCAGTGCTTTTAGATTTGCAAATGGCCCCGGCAAAGATTATGCTTATGCGGCAAAAATAATGAAACCCTTTGAAGGCGATACATCCGCTCCGGAACATATTCGCGGAATAGCCCGGACTTTTGAGCTAAGATCAATGCCTATAAATATAGCAATAGCGCAGATTATAGACGATTGCCTAAACCCAGACTACAAAGCCTTTCAAAGAGGGCTGGCTATTAAAGCCGCTAGAGTGCTCAATAATTCGGAAATAGGCAAAATAGAGTCCATTTTAAGCGACATGGCAAAACAAAAAATTGAACCGCAGGCGGCCTTTGCAGAGTTAATGCAAATGAATGTTATTCCCAGTAACCCGTAACCAAAAGCTCCGGCGTTGCATTTGGAAAATTCTCGCAAATAAAAGAAACTATTTTGCGTATGCTCTTTTGCGTATTCTTTGGGCTTTCTAAATTGGCAACAGACAAGGCTATCTTAACACCCGGCGTAGTTCCGCCTTCTTTTATGTTTTCAAAATTCTTGATGTTTAATTTTACATCAGAAAATTCCGCTTTGAATTCTTTTTGCGAACTGGAAGCAAGGTTCAATTTCAAGGGTTTGTTCTCTGCATTCCAAGCGTAAAATACCCAAGTTTTTTTCACGCCGTTTTTATAATATCCCAAATCCAGAATTCTATCGCTAAATACAATAGGATTTTCCACCGCTCCCTGCACCAAAGCAACCCAAGCGGTCCCGGCAGTATCCACTAGCACTATATTGTGCCAAAAAGAGCCTTCCATATAGGCGGTGTTCAAAGTGAAATTAATCTTAAAATTTTGCCCTGGCTCTATTTTTTTTGGATAAATAAAGTTTTCCCCACCGGTCATCTGGTTAAAAACGCTTTCCAATTCTATGGCTTGCAAAGAAATATTTTTTCCCTTAATCTCCACATCTTTTTTTACACCTTGCTGCAAAACACCCAGATTTACAGGTTCAAATACAAAAGGATTAGCCCCTTGCGCGGCATTTTGCATAGCAAAAGAATTGTTTACCGTGAGGCAAACAAAAAATATAAGAAGATAAGTGTACCATATAACTGTAAAAGGATAGTTCAAAATTTTTTTTAATGCAGATTTTTCACCTCTATTTTTAAGTTCTATAACCTTCAAGTTTTTTATAAAATAAAGCCCGCTTAAAATAAAACCTGCCAAAGAGATTAAAATTAACAAAAAAGTCATAAAGCCTCACATTTTGAAAATCGCATAGCGACCTATGAAGAACGCCGCAAGAATGCAGGTTCCAACACCCAATTTTTTATAATTCCCGGAAAAGCAATTTATTAAAACATAGCTCAAAATACCAAAAGAAATTCCCTCTACAATGGAATGAGAAAGGGGCAACATTATTATTGTGATAAATACAGGGATGGATTCTGAATAGTCGTTAAAATTTATGCTCTTGAATGATGAACTCATAAACATATTGTAACCTGCAAATACAAGCATTGCCGCTACTGCAGATTTTGGAACGGCAGAGAGCAAAGGAAAACTGAACAGGGCTATGATAAAACAAAAAGCCGTAACTATGCTTGTAACGCCGGTTCTGCCGCCAACGGTAATTCCGGTAGAGCTTTCAATATAAGCTGTGGTTGTGCTTGTCCCTGCCATTGCTCCGAACACAGCAGATAAACTATCTGCCATAAAGGCTTTTCTGGAATTTTTCATTGAACCCGTGCTGTCTAGCAATTCTTCATTGGTATTTGAAACACCCAAAAAAGTTCCGGTAGCATCAAAAATACTGGTGCTCAAAAGCAAAAGAACCAAACAGATAAAATCATAAGACAAAATTTCCGAAAAATCAAATTGCAACGCAATACCGGATATGGAATGCGGAACGGAAAAGAATGAACCCACCTCTGTTATGCCAAATAGCAAGCTTATAATGGTGAGCAGGGTAACTCCCAGAAGCATCCCGATATAAACCTTTTTTACAAAGAAAACTCCCATTACCACAATGCCAAGACAAGTGAGCAACACATGAGGGTCTGTCACGTTGCCAAAGGAACTGATGGTATTTTCGTGGATTTCAATAATCCCGGCTTGTTGCAATCCTAAAAAGGCTATAAAAAGCCCAATGCCGGGGCCAAAAGCCAACTGCAAACTCTTTGGGATTAAGCTAGCGATAAGACTTCTCAAATTGAACAAAGAAAGCAAAAAGAAAATAATCCCCGTGACAAAAACAACCGTCAAGGCAAATTGCCAAGTATGCCCAAGGGATAAGCATACGGTATGTGCAAAAAACGTATTCAACGCCATGCCTGGTGCAATGGCAAAAGGCAGTCTTGCATATATGCCCATAATTAGGCAACCGAAAATAGTTGCCACAGCTGTTGCGGTAAATTGAGCAGATTTGTCCATCCCCGTTTCTGCTAAAATGGACGGATTTACAAATAAAATATAAGACATTGAAAAAAATGTCACCACCCCAGCAACCAATTCCCTATACATAGTGGAACCGCTTTTGGTGATCTCAAAATAATTATCCAAAAATTTCATCGTTGATAATATAGAAATTTGCACTGTTGCCCGATAATATTGCGGTGCATAGGCCAAAATTTACCTTTTTTCCGTTTTTTTGTTATTCTTTTCCTAAAAAAAATGTATATTATCAGTAGGGAAGCTAGATGCGGGGTTCGAGCTGGATTTTAATCTTGTTTCGTTCAAAATACCTTCTAGCTTTCCTATTTCTATAAGTTCTACGCTATAAATTCTTTTGCCTTGCTCTGTAGCTTCCTTTACGGTTATATAAGCGGTATTGTTTTCAAATAACGGGGTAGCAAACCTATGCATAGCCACTACGTTAGGGTCACTGTTTCTATCTGCGTGAGTTAAAACTTTGACAGAGTTTTTAAATAAATTTTCTATATTCCCATCCATAATGTCCTATAACGCCCAAAATAACGCAAAAAGAGCTTGCTGTGTAGGCAAAGCCTTGTACCCGTGACTTTTGTCAGAGAAATGTAATGAAAATATATATATACACTTTACGCTTTTTACAAATAAATCCAGATTTTTCCCTTAAATCCAGGAGTTCATTATGGACCGTTCGCTAATTTGTGCCATTTTTGGCGTTGCCCTTTTCCTGTCCTGCTCGGAGGGCCTTAAGCCCATAGAAGACCGCAAGAGTGCGGAAGATTTGGCGGCTCTGGCAAGTTCTTCCAGCGAAACTGGGAATTCTTCTTCCAGCATGTCTTCTTCCAGCGGGGAGGTGAGTTCTTCTTCTTCCAGTAGCGAAGAACAAAAACTAGCCGTAAGCGGCGTTTCCCAGAAAGGACCTTTCGTGAACAACTCCTCTGTGACACTCTACGAGCTTGGCAACAACCTAGTCCAAACAGGGCGCTCTTTCCAGGGAATGACCAACGACAGCGGAAGATTTGAAATAAAAGGCATTGAGCTTGCTTCTCATTATGCCTTGCTCAAAGCAGACGGCTTTTATCGAAACGAGGTGAGCGGCAATGTCTCAGGCTCGCAGATAACGTTGTATGCCATAGCAGATATGACGGATAAAAGCAGCATCAACGCGAATATACTAACCCATCTCGAATATTACCGTATCCAATCATTGGTTGAGGGAGGCAAAAGCCTTGCGGTAGCGAAAAAGCAGGCTTTGGAAGAGATTTTGGCGGTTTTCGGCATAGATGGCAGTGGCTTCAAGAACAGCGAGGAAATGTCCATATTCGGCGCAAGCGAAAGCGATGCTGCCCTGCTAGCTATTTCCATTTTGCTGCAGAGCAATCTTTCAGAAGGCGGTTTTTCGGCTTTGCTTGCGGATTTTAGCCAGAAGCTCAAGGAAAACGGTGCTTGGGACAACAAGGCCAAGAAAGCTGAGATTGCGGAGTGGGCAGCATCTGCCGATACGGTTGCCATAAGGAACAACATACTTGCTTGGCATCTGTCTCCCAGCGTTCCTAATTTTGGGAAATATATCGCGGCTTATGCCGCCGCCAACGCAGGTATTGGTGATTGCACTGATTTAAATCCAGCCGAGGAGTTCTGCCATGGGAACCGTGTTTATTCCAAATGCGGTGATGCAAACGGCCTTGGCAAGTATGATTACAACCCAGAGACGCAATTCTGCCACAACAATTACACCGTCAACAAATGCGGCGGCCAAGAATACAATCCACCATCCGAGCAATGCAACATTGGCGTTGTTCAGAGGCGTTGCGGCAGCATTTGGTATAGCATCAATTCTGAGTTTTGCCATGAGGACATTATTTTTGACAAATGCGGCGGCACTGTTGCATACAATCCATCAACCCAATTCTGCCATACAGACAATAATGTTTACGAAAAGCCGAGTAGCAGTTCGTCTGCACTATCCAGTTCATCTTCGCTGTCCAGTTCGTCTAGCAGTAGTAGTTCAAGTAGTTCATCTTCATTGTCCAGTTCGTCCAGCGTTATTCCAAGTAGCAGTTCGGTTGTGCCATCTAGTTCGTCCATCGTGCCGAGTTCGTCCAGCGTTGTTGTTGCGAGTAGTAGTTCATACGGAGGTTTGTGTGCGGGTTTTGTAAATGGAACTAAAAGAGAGCATTATGGTAAAGAGAAAGAGCAATTTTGCGATGAACGAGACGGAAAAAAATATGTGTATGTGACTATTGGCAATCAAATTTGGATGGCAGAGAATTTGAATTACAATGTAAGCGGCAGCAAATGCTACGGTAACAACGAAGCTAACTGTGTGAAGTATGGCAGATTATACGATTGGTCAACGGCAAAGAGTGTATGTCCTTCTGGTTGGCATTTGCCAGGCCAAGAAGAGTGGAATGCATTGTTTAATTATGTTGAAAGTGATAGCGATTGTTCTAGTATTAGTTGTAACGCATCTAAGTTAAAGGCTACAAGCGGCTGGAACAACAAAGATGACGGCACGTCTGGCAATGGCACGAACGATTATGATTTTTCTGCTCTCCCGGGCGGCATCTTCGGCACCTTGACTGGCAGTTTCCTCCATGTCGGTGTTAATGGCCGCTGGTGGGGTTTCACAGAGTACAGTATCGATTACGCTCATTACGTGACAGTTAGCAATGGAGACCAGTACTTCTTCTTGTCCAACGGTAGTAAGGACTTCTTGTACAGCGTTCGTTGTTTGAAGGACTGAATACAAAGAATTTGTGCCAATGGTGGCACGAACCTCGTTAAAACCGTATTCCCAAGTTTTAGCGAGGCAAAATAAAAACGGGAAAACCACAAACCAATGGAGGTTATCATGGTTAAAAAGAAAGAGAAAACAACGGCAAGAACTACCATAAAATCTGGTATTGAAACAGCTTTACAAGGCTTGGCCTTTTGGATAAGTTACGAACAAATTCTTCATGGCAAGCATCCGCTCAATATTGGTGAAAATGCCTTGGTTACAGAGTTCGTGAATTTGCTGAAAACAAAATTGAACAATGAGTTCAAAATAAGTCGCGAAAAGCAATGTGAGCCTTCAAGAAAGAAACTAATGGATGTGGAAATCAAGAAAGGCGATTTGCGAGTTGCTGCCATTGAATTTAAAAGAATTTCGGCTGGCAAAGCTGCTATTCAAGAAGACATGAAAAAACTTCTGGAACTGAAAACCAAAAATGTATCGTGTTTTCTTGTTGTTGTTTCTGAAAACAAACGGCCTACTAAGTATGTAAATAAAGATGGAAAGGCAATAACAGGAAATTTGGTCCAAAAAGGCAATTTCTCTGCATACGTCAAAAGAGTCTTAAAATCAACTGCTTCTTTCGGAAAGGGAGAAAAAGGACTGCCAAGGGCAAATTATTGTTGCCTTATAGAAATATGAAACGCACCACAACGGTGCGAACCTTGCTAAAACCGTATTCTCAAGTTTTAGCAAGGCAAACAAAAAAGGGAAAACAGAGTCTATATGCGTAAAACACTAATCCTCCTCCTCGCACTGGCAGCGGCACACGCTGCCAACACTCTAGCCGTCTTGGAAATAATTCCCAAAGCGGAAATAGAAGACATAAGCATTACCGAAGTGCGGCACTTAACCGACGAACTTCGCAAGCAAGCTGTCTCGGCACTCCCAAGCGAAGGCTACTCAGTCTTAACGCGGGACAACATGTTCGCTCTAATGCCGCCAGACGAAGCAGAGGCAGAATGCCTTGCCGAAAGCTGTGCTGTGGAAATAGGCAGGGCAATAGGAGCGGAATATATAAGCCAGGGGAGCCTCGGCAAATTTGGCAATGAACTCAGCGTATCAATAGAACTCTATGAAACAATGAGCGGCAAACTACTCGGTAGCATAGTGATGGAAAGCAGCGATGTAAAAGGCTTGCTCATAGCCATAAGAGAACAAGCCAAGCCTTTATTTGAAAAGATAATAAAAAGCAAACCCATAAAAATAGAAGACCCAAAACCGGACAACTCTCAACTCTCAACTCTCAATTCTCAACTAAAACAAGACGCCCAAAAAAAGAGCAACACGCCAACATTGATAGCCATTGGCTTGGATGTATTAGGTGCAGCCGCTCTTGGCTTTGGAATATACCAGCATGTTCAAAAAGACAAGCTTTACAAAGACTACAAAAAAATGGACGAAGGCAAACCCCAAAAAGAATACGATGCCGCATTGAAAAAAGCCGACGATGCGCAAAACCTCCGAGATATAGGATTTATAAGCGGCGGTGTATTGCTAGGCGCAGGAATTGCGGTGCATATTTGGTTTTGGTGAATGTCACAAACGTTCCAAAATAATTAAAGACCTTTGTTGGGTGCTGTTGGGTATGGTGTAAAAATACTTTTCTGCTATTTTGTATTCCTCAGATTTCCAATTATGCAATTCCTCTTTAACTGCAGGGCCTTTCATAAAATATGCCACTCCGCTTTTTTTCAAACAACTGCCAAGACGGGGCAATGTCTCTGCAATACTCCCAAATGCACGGCAAATAATGCCATCAACGGGTTCTTTCATAGAAGAACTCGTAACCTTATGCCCAAAAACGCTAATCCCCTGCAAAGCTAATTTCTCTATTGCCATATTCAAAAAATTGACCCTGTTCGGACGTGGTTCACACAAAATAAGGTTTATCTGCGAGTTTACCAATTTTAACGGTATGCCGGGAAATCCTGCGCCGCTACCTATATCCAGCATTTTACCGGGCCATTTCTTTACAAAAGAATTTATTATTATGCAATCCGCATAATGGCGTTCCACTATGGTTTCAAAAGCGTTTAGGCGAGTTAGGTCTTGGTCTTTGTTATTTTCTCTGAGCAGGCCATGAAAAATCCAGAGCTTGTCTAGAGTTTCTTTCTTTAATTCAATGCCATGCCTTTTAAGCAAAATGTCCAAACTTTGTTTGCTGGGTTTTAGCCTATGTTTTTCCATGCAGCACTCTCTTATATTTTTCCCTTATGAGCAATAAATCTTGCTTGTAGGGATTTTCCTTAAAATCTGCAAAAGCCCATTCGGTTGGCTTAAAATCCCCTTTTGCATAAGTTAAAATCATATCAAGCCAAATTCCGCCGCCAACATAAAGCTTAAAAGGGCCTCGCTTTGTTGAAGGAAGAACAATTTTATCAAAATCCATATAGCCCGTATCTATATTTAATATGCGGCCGCCATTTTCATTCTGCAATATATTTTCCAGTTCAATGGCTTTGTTTTTATAAGCGGCAATATTTTCTGGTTCTACCAAGCCTTCAAAAGAAATCACGCATCTGTGCAAATGTTCACCCATTTCGGGTTTATAATAATCCGTTTTGCTAAAAGGGAAAAATTTTCCTTTATGCTCCAAAGCCCCAAAAACACCGGATAACTTGCCAAGCCAATCATTCTCAAAAGAATTTTGCGGAGCTATTATAAAAGCTATGAGTTTTGCGGTCAAATGATTATTTCCGTTTAATTGTATAGTGCTTCAAATACTTTGGATTTTTTTCTGGATAATCGGTTAAGCATTGCAAGCCTCTGGATTCCTTCCGTTTTAGAGCACTTTCCATAACTAGTTTTGCACTCTCCAAGAAATTGCGAAATTCAAAGGTAGCACCCTTTTCAAGTTTCTTCAATTTTTCCAAACCGATTTTCAACCCATCCATAGAACGCACAATCCCGCAATGTTCCCACATGATTGTTTGGACTTCCTTTTTTAATTTACGTACATCACGTGTAGTTGAGAGTTGAGAGTTGAGAGTTGAGAGTTTAAAATCGGGGTTCAGACAATTTTTCTCAATGTCTTTGCATGCCCGCAGGGCAAAAACCACGCTTTCTAGGAGCGAGTTAGAAGCTAGGCGGTTTGCGCCGTGAACTCCTGTTGCGCTTACTTCTCCGCAAGCATAAAGCCCGTTTATAGTTGTTCTGCTAAAAGAATCCACCAGCACGCCACCGCACATATAATGCGCCGCAGGGACAACAGGGATCCAATCTTTTGCTATGTCTATTTTGCATTCAAGGCATTTTGCATAAATATTTGGGAAATGCGTTTTTATGTCTTTTGCTTTGCGATGAGTTACATCCAAGTACATATAGTCTTTGCCTGTTAATTGCATTTCGCGTAGAATTGCCCTGGCTACAATATCGCGAGGAGCAAGCGAGCGGAGGGGGTGAACATCGTTCATAAATTCTTTGCCTTTGTGGTTTTTTAAAATTCCGCCAAAACCACGTACCGCTTCTGATATTAGAAAAGTTTTTCTGAGTTGCGGAGCGTAAAGACTGGTGGGGTGAAACTGCATAAATTCCAAATCTTGAAGCTCTGCCCCTATGCGGTAAGCCATAGAAAATCCATCGCCGCAAGCATCTGGTGGGTTAGTTGAGTGCAACCAAAGCTGCCCCGCCCCCCCGGTTGCAAGCACGACGGTTTTTGCGTAAATTGCCCTTGCTTTTTTTGCATTTTGCTCTGCAACTATAGCCCCAACGCATCGCGATTTTTGCATGAGCAAATCCAGAACCGTACTGCGTTCAATAAAGTCTATCCCCTTGGAATGCTGCTTTAATTTTGCAAGCAATGCCCGCATAATTTCTTTACCGGTTAAATCTGCGGTGTGCAAAATTCTGCGAAAGCTATGCCCGCCTTCCAAGTGCAAATCAAAAGAATTTGCATCATCTTTGACGGTTGTAAAATTAACTCCCCATTTAATCAACTGTTCTATTGCATTGGGAGCATTTTTGGTTAAGATTTCCACCTGTTTTTTTTTGCACAATCCATCCCCTGCTTCCAGAGTATCTGCTATGTGGCTTTCAAAAGTATCTTCGGGTGAAGTCACGGCTGCTATACCACCTTGGGCATAATTTGTGGAGCCGTCCGGTTTTGCTCCTTTTGTTAGGAGCAAAACGCTCATGCCGTTTTCTGCTGCTTTTAAGGCAACGGTTAAACCGGCAATGCCCGCACCAATTACTAGGATATCGTGCATAATTTACGCTCCTGCATATCCGGATTTTTCCAGTTCAAGTGCAAGCTCTGGCCCTCCGGTTCTGGTTATTTTACCTTCCATTAGAATATGTACAAACTTAGGTTTTGCATAATCCAGCAGACGTTGGTAATGCGTGATTAAAACTACGGAGCGTTCTGCGTTCATTAAACAATTTATTCCGTTTGCAACTATACGCAAGGCATCTATATCTAGCCCGGAGTCTGTTTCGTCTAAAAAAGCCAGAGAGGGTTGCAGCATTGCCATTTGCAAAATTTCGTTTCTCTTTTTTTCCCCTCCGCTAAAACCTTCATTTAAGCCACGCTCTTTATAGCGGGAATCCATTTCCAAAAGTTCCATAGCTTTTTCCATTTTTTCTTTGAATTCATTTTCGCTCAATCTTGGCAAATTTAGTGCCTTGTGCTTTGCATCCACGGCGGCACGCAAAAATTCCTCATTGCCTAAGCCGGCAATTTCCAAAGGATATTGAAAGCCTATAAAAAATCCCAAATGCGCCCGTTCTGCAACCGAAAGTTCAAGTAAATTTTTTCCTTGAAATTCTACACTCCCCTTTGTAATTTTGTAGTCCGGATGCCCGGCTATAACCTTGGAAAGCGTACTTTTACCAGCTCCATTTGGCCCCATAATAGCGTGTATTTCTCCATTGCCAACAGACAAATTCAATCCTTTAAGAATTTCCGTGCCATCTGCAAGAGAGGCGTGTAAGTCTTTTATTTGAAGCATAGAAGATAAAGTAGAAAAAAATACTATTTATGGCGAATGCAAAGAATACTTTTAGTTTTGCTCTCCATTTCCAACAGTCTTTCAATAACGCCAACATTAACGCTGTCCAAGCCAGCAAAAGGCTCATCTAAAATCCAAATAGGGCGGTTTAGCAGAATTATCCTTGCAAGAGCCAAGCGCCGCTTTTCTCCGCCGCTAAAATTATTTGCATATTCCTGCACCTGCTCATTTAGCCTTTGCGCAAAATGCCCCAAATTAACCTTTTTCAAAGCCTCTGCAATTTCCTCAAAACCCCTTTGCTCAACAGGGCAAAGATTTTCCAAAAGAGTTCCCTTAAACCAAACAGGATTTTGCGGAAGCCAAGCAATATCATTCGTATCACCCTCAAAGATTAGCTTTGGTTTGCCATTATTCTGCGGTTCAATATGCCCCAGCATTTCCAAAACCATCCGTGTTTTCCCACACCCAGACGGACCAACAATATAAATCAACATACATCACTCCACGCGGTCTTAGCATTTATCGCTACATGAAAGGCCATCCCAAATACCCTAATCGGTCGGTAAAATTCCGGCACAATCAATAAAGCCAAAAATGCCGTGCCAAATTCCACACTCCCATTCATCAAACGCAAAGCCAAGCCAACCGCAATCAAAGCAATGCTCAAAGACCCCGCCAATTCCTGCACCAAAGCAGAAAGAAAAGCGGTTTTCAAAACCGCAAAGGTTTTTTTGCCAAACTCGCTTTCTGCAATTTCCAAATCCCGCTCTCGCTCCTTGATTTTTTTGAAAATTTTTATAGTTTTATATCCCTGCAAACTTTCCAAAAAGAATGCCCTTAATTTTGAAAAACTCTGCCATTGCTCCTCCGATTTCTTCTTTGCAATTTTTCCTATCAAAAATAAAAACACAGGGAGCAAAAGCCCGGTAAAAAAAAGAATTATAAAAGTTAATTTATCTGTAAAAAACATAAGCACCAAAATCATGCAGGGAATAATTACCGCTAAAAATGCACTCGGTAAAAAACGGCTATACCAAGGTTCCATTAAATCTGCGGTTTTTATGTAATGCAAAGATAGCTCCTGCAATGGCATCCCCTTTTGTGCCCTATCTTGAATTGGCAAAGTGTTTAAAAATTTATTCTGAAAATAATCCCGCAAATTTTTCTTGGCATCTCCACCTAGTTTGATGGATAATTTTTGCGAAAAAAAATGAAATATGGCAAAGAAAAAAATAGCGGCAAGAAAAAGGCAAATATGAGCATTGGAAAATTTTTCTGCCAAAGCAGGAATTTGAATAAGTGCAAAAATCAAGGCAAAACGAGAAATGCATTCGCAAAATATTGTAAATGCAAGAAGTTTTTTAGGTGTGAATTTGTGCATTTTGTATTCGGCTTATCTTAATCTTGTTCACCCTTTGTCCATTCATGCTCAAAATCTCAAAACGCAGATTTTTCCACTCAAAAACATCGCCCGGTTGTGGAATTTTGTTTAGGACATTCATCGCCATCCCGCCAAGAGTGTGGTAGGAATCCGTATTCTCATCCGGCAATTCAGAAAAGGAAAATTTTTCCATTATGGTATGGATGTCCGTTAAGCCATCGGCTATAAAAAAAGATGCAGAAAGCTGTGGCAGCTCGGATTCGGAAACCAGCACGGAAGTTATATCTTCCAAAGTTACTATGCCTATGCAAACTCCGTATTGATCTATGACAAGTGCCATTGGGTCTTTAAGTTTTTGCATTTTATGCAGGGCATCTATGGCGTTTATGGATTCGGGGAGAAATAAGGGAGGGCGAAGCATAGCCTGCATATTCAGTTCACCGCCGGCTGTTAGCTGGCAGAGCAGGTCGCGTGCATCAACGGTTCCTATGGGGTTTTCCAAACTGTCTTGTGCAACTGGGAATTGCGAAAATTCACTCAGCATAATAATTCCGCGAAGTTCATCCTTATCCATATCCAATTTGAGCCATTCTACTAAAATCCTCGGAGTCATAAGAGAACCTAGACTTCTGTCCGATAAATTGAACACACGCTTTACCATAGTCAATTCATCATCTTCTATTTCACCTTCTTGATGGCCCTGCTTTGCCATTTGCTGAAGCTCTTCTGCTGTTACAGGGCGCTTTATGTTTTTATGCAGATTAAAGGGGCGAAGAATTATATCACCGGAAAGATCAAAAAACCAAACAAGAGGTTTAAGAATAATTGAAAGTATGTGCATGGGTGGTGCGCTAACGCAAGAAATTTTTTCTGCGAATTGCAAAGCCAGTCTCTTGGGGACAAGCTCGCCTACCACCAAAGAGAAGTAAGTTACGCATATCACTATGGCAGGCAAAGCTACCATTTCCACATATCCTTCCAAAAAAGAGAATTGCTTCAAATAATTTTCCAAAGGTTCCCTAAGCGTTGCTCCACCATAAGCTCCGGATAAAATTCCAACCAAAGTGATACCTATTTGCGCAGTGGATAAAAATACGTTTGGGTCTTCCAAAATGGCTATTGCCCTTGTTGCACCCCACTTGCCTTCTTGCTCCATTTGCCGCAAAAGAGACGGCCTTGCAGAAACTACGGCGATTTCTATAAGCACCAATATCGCATTTGCCAATATCATCAAGAGCAGGGCTATTATATGCAGAAGTATCATTTCATATATAAACTACAAATAAACTACAAAGTTTTTCTATTTTTACCGCCGATAATCAGCCTGGAGGCAATTATGAAGCCTTTTGCAAAAAGAGTGGGTGAAATTCAGCCGTCAATGACTGTTGAAATGGATATGCTTGCCAAGCGTTTATCCACCGAAGGCAGGTCTATTTGGAACCTAGGTGTTGGCGAACCGAATTTTGACACCCCCCTTCACATAAGGGAGGCCGCCATAAAATCTGCAAATAAAGGGCTTACTCGCTATACTGCGCCAAGCGGAATGCAAAATTTTAAAGATGCGGTAGTAGGGAAACTTTTAAGGGAAAATAAACTGGCTTATGCTCCAAAGCAAATTATAGCAACATCCGGAGCAAAACAGGCCGTTTTCAATGCCATAGCCGCCATTGTGGACGAAGGGGACGAAGTGCTTATACCGGTGCCTTACTGGGTAACCTACCCTGCGTTGGTTAATTATTGCGGTGGAACCCCCGTATTTTTAGAATGTACGGCAGAAAATAATTTCAGATTAAAAGCAGAACAAATTTCAAAAGCCATAACCCCAAAAACCAAAGCCATAATTTTGAACAGCCCATGCAATCCAACAGGGGTTGTATATAATTACGATGAATTGGAATCATTTGCAAAGGTGATATCCGAACATGATTTATACTGCATCTCAGATGAAATTTATGAACACCTAATTTATACTAAAGAAGCAAATATTTCCATAGCGGTATTTCCGGATATGCAGGAGCGAACCATATTGGTAAACGGACTTTCAAAAGCCTATTGCATGACCGGCTGGCGAATAGGCTATATGGCCGCTCCTCAACTTTTGGCAAAAGAGATAGCTAAAGTACAGGGGCAAAGCACTCATCACCCATCTAACTTTTCGCAATACGGAGCAATAGCGGCTTTGAACGGCCCATTAGACTCGGTGCTTTTGATGAAGCAAGAATTTTCCGAGCGAATGTATAGAATGTGCGAAGTGCTTGAATCCATAGAAAAAGTTCATTTCTTTAAACCGGAAGGCGCATTTTATGTATTTGCAAATGTAAGTGCATATTACGGCAAAAAAGCAGCAAGCGGTGCGCATATTTCAGATTCAATAGAATTTTGCAAGGCATTGCTGGATGAGCAGGGTGTTGTGCTGGTTCCGGGCGTAGCTTTTGGCTATGATGCCTGCGTTAGATTTTCTTTTACTGCATCATTGCCAACAATAAGCGTTGCAATGCCAAAGTTCAAAGATTTTGTTGACGGGGTGAGGTGAATTAGGCAAATAAGCCCTCGCCCCATCGGGGTTCAGACAAAAGTAACACATAGCCTTGTGTTAATCGCCCATCATCGTCAGAAGAGCAGGAAAATGTGTTTGCTGTGATTTTTCTATTTTTTCCATCATGCCCAAAAAACTCCCTTACGGCCAGTCCAACTTCGCCGATTTAATTGAGCGAAACTATGTATACGTGGACAAAACCCGCTATGT
>LIUI01000141.1:520-1332 GCA_001462235.1 Fibrobacteria bacterium GUT307 | reverse complement strand
CCGGAGCAGGGCAGGTATGCTGTTCTGAAGTTCAATTTTTCAGGATTGAACACGGGCAACCATGAAGAGTTTATCAAATCTTTTTCTTATACGGTGCAAAATTCTGTTCAGGCATTTATGGAGCGTTACAAAGGCATAATCAGCAATGCGGATAAATTTACTGAGCAGTCATATAAGGAAGGCCTTGGCATAGGGGCTATGGATATAGTGTATAAGGCGGCGGAGGCAGCAAGTATTCCGATTTTCGCGATTATAGACGAATACGACCATTTCGCCAACAACCTTATAGCACTAGGCAGAACCTATAAAGACGAGGTGAAAGCAGGCGGTATAGTCCGTGCATTTTACGAATTACTGAAAAAAGGAACAGATTCGGTTGTTAAACGCATATTCATAACAGGCATCACTCCCATGATGCTAAACGACTTGACCAGCGGCTTCAACATGGCAACCGATTGTAGCCTTTTCCCAAAATACAACGAGATGATGGGCTTCACCAAAGAAGAAGTGGAATGGCTTATGCAAGAGACTGGTGTTGACGGAAATTTGATAAAGTTTGACATGGAAGCCTACTATAACGGCTATATGTTCAGTGAATATGGCGAAAATAAAGTGTATAATTCTCAAATGATTCTCTACGTCTTCAATCAAATTTTGCAGTTAGGCAGGCAGCCTAGTCAAATAATAGACACCAACCTCCAAACCGATTACGCAAGGCTACGCCGCTTGGCAGAGAATGATAGCAACCGGGAGAAGTTATTGCAGATAACAATAGAAGGCGGGGTTGCTGGCAATATAGTTGAGAAGTTTTC
>LIUI01000141.1:0-270 GCA_001462235.1 Fibrobacteria bacterium GUT307 | reverse complement strand
GTGTCTTATGTTCAAGATTTGGATAAAACGCAAATAAACACTGCGGAGCTTTCAAATACTCTTAAAGAAATGGCTTTCAGAGGGAATATAAAACCATATCTTGATTTTTTCACCGAGAATTTTTTGAAGCGGCTTTCGAATAGGGATTTGATGAACTTTGATGAGAAGTATATAAAAGTAATGCTGCTTTCCACTTTGTTCATAAGCCGCTTGTATGTTCCCACAGATATTTATCTTCAAAAGAATCCTACTATACCGGACATAAAATAT
>LIUI01000140.1 GCA_001462235.1 Fibrobacteria bacterium GUT307 | reverse complement strand
TATTCTTGCGAGAAGGGCGAACTTGTTGGCTCTTGCAAAGGCACTGACTATTACCCGGAGTTTCAGTCTTGCAATAACGGAGTGATAATAGACGGAGCAGAAGTAATCCCCTCCAGTTCTTCCGGTGGCAGTCAAGGCGGCGGCGACCATATCAACGGTGCTAACGAGGCGTGGGTACACTGTGATGAGGATGGGGAGTGCAAGGGCAATGCTTTCCACAGCGACGGTAGCTTTCAGCATTTTAGAAAAGAAGGTAATGGCCCTTGGTCTCTGCATATTGAGGGTACATATACTATAAACGGCAATACTATAACGATGTACTATGATGGTGATACAGAACGGGTCACTTACAGCGGTTCTGGCAATACCATTACAATTACAGACAAAGACGGAGACCGTGCTACATGGACTAGGACTAACA
The DNA here is from genome assembly GCA_001462235.1 of Fibrobacteria bacterium GUT307. Classification (GTDB taxonomy): domain Bacteria; phylum Fibrobacterota; class Fibrobacteria; order Fibrobacterales; family Fibrobacteraceae; genus Fibrimonas. The sequence continues at coordinate 3,530 of LIUI01000140.1, read as the reverse complement.
TAACCATATCGGGAGGTGGAGGTTCCAGTTCTTCCGTTGGCGGTCAGGGCAACGGCAGAGACAGCAGATTGGTTACCGGGTCGGGCGAGGCGTGGATTTTTGGAAACTATGGCTTGATTTTTAAGAGCAACGGTGAAGGTATCTCAATTGTCAAAGAAAATGGCACTTGGTATTATGAGGATAGTGGCTCATGGTCCACGAATGGGAACATATTAACACTTGACGAGGATACCATGATTTATAGTGTGTCCGGTAATACTTTGACAATAGATGATGAGGGTGTTGTAATCCTTACAAAAACGAGTGGCATATATCCGGTAAACAGGGGCAGCAGTAGTAGCAGTGGCGGGAGCGTACCAAGCGCGCCAACTGGCGTGGCGGCATCAAGAAATTCGGCAGACCCAACAACGATAAGGGTAACTTGGAATGCGGTGAGCGGGGCAACAGGTTATAACATATACTACTCTTTTAACGGGACAGACGCGGATGATCTGGACGGAACGTCAAGTACAACATCGTTTAACAGCTTCAGTAATCCTGCACACTTAACCGTATATTTCAGCGTAGCCGCGGAAAACAGCGCCGGAGAAGGCCCACGGTCATCGTGGGTGGCGGTAGCTCCTGTAGGCGGCAACGGGGGCAACAGGGATAGCAGATTGGTTACCGGTTCCGGTGAGGCGTGGATAATGTGTGATGAAGACGAAGGCTGTGCCGGCTATGTTTTCAGAAGTAACGGCGAAATTTTCATAATTATAGAAAACCTAGGCATATGGTATTATGCAGGTAATGGCACATGGTTTACGAGTGGGAATACATTAACCGTTGATGGAAGTTCCGTAACTTACAGCATATCCGGCAATCAATTAATAATGTCAGGGGATGGAACTATTATATTGACAAAGATGAGTGGCATATATCCGGTAGAAGGGTAAAATAAGGAGGTAATTTATGAGCAAAACACATAGTTTTCTCTTGGCGGCAAGTATTGCGCTTGTCATGGCATTCACATTTTCCTGCTCGTCTGGCGGCGGCGGTGGCAATATTAGCACCTGCAGCGGCAAGGAGTATGATGCAACTTTCTATTCTTGCGAGAAGGGCGAACTTGTTGGCTCTTGCAAAGGCAGTGACTATTACCCGGAGTATCAGTCTTGCAGTAATGGAGTGATAATAGACGGAGCAGAAGTAATCCCCTCCAGTTCTTCCGGTGGCAGTCAAGGCGGCAACAGTGGCAGCAGCGGCGTACTAAGTGCACCGACGGGCGTGGTAGCGGCAAGAAATTCGGCTGACCCATCTACAGTAAGGATAACCTGGAACGCGGTGAGCGGGGCAGCCAGTTATAACATATATTGGTCTCTTACTGGAGGAACAGACTATCATTTTGACGGGCCGTCAACTACGACTTCATTTAACAGCGTTGATGCTTCCGCAAATGAAACCTGGTATTTCTGTGTATCCGCGGAAAACAGCACCGGGGAAGGCCCACGGTCTTCGTGGGTGAAGGTAGGCCCCGTGGACGGCGGCGATCCATCTCAGAGACAAATCGCTCAATTATCGGACTCACGGTTCAATGGGCTTTTTATGAGTTATGGGTCAGGAGAAGCTTTTACCGGTTATTTGTTTGATGGAACAAACAAAGTGGAAGTGTACATAAGTGATCGCTATGGTAACATTGAAAATACTCAGCAAGAATGGGAAGTTTCTAATGGAAGAATCCGTACAAGAACTTGGAATGATGATAATAATGTTAATAATCCTTGGAGAGACTGGTATACTTACAGTTTTACTAATAATGATACCAGATTAAACATTACCTATACAAATCCAAATTTTACTACTTACTATACAAAAAGCAACATAACACTGGGAAAAGACAGTGCATATACAAAAACGAGCGGCATATATCCGGTATTGTGGGAATAAGGAGGTTATATATATGAACAAAACAAAAGGTTCTCTGTTGTTGGTTGCGGTTGTAGCTATGGTTTTCACATTTTCCTGCGGGGGTGATGATGGCGGCGAAGATGGCATGGATAGCAAATTAGTTACCGGTTCCGGCGAGGCGTGGGTACAGTGTGGCGTTGATGGCGAATGTGGCGGCGTTATTTTTAGGAGCGATGGTAGAACCTATGGCATTTACAAAGAAAACGGCACTTGGTATTTGGGTGATGGGGGCACATGGTCTACAAATGGCAATCAATTAACAATCACCACGGACGGGAGTGTGACATATACTGAAACTTACAGCGTATCCGGCAATAAATTAACGCTAATAGTTGGAGGACATTCCTATACATATACAAAAACGAGTGGCCTAACCATAGAAGGTAATTTATGAGCAGAACTAAGGGCTTTCTACTTACTACAAGTGTTACCGAAAGGCTTTTGTTTTTTTTTGTTTTTTTACCATGGATACTTTTTTCGATATGGGCACTGCTAAAAGCGGTTATTTGGAAAATAGAGGTATGCGACGACCGGATTGTATCCACATCCTTTATCGGCAAAAAAACGAAGTTTTCCTTTAAGGACATAACAAGTGTAAAGACATACCAAGCTCAAACAGGCGAGGCAATTAAAGTATATGTCGGAGATAAAAAAGTGTTTGCGGCAGACCCTGCTTGCAAAAATTATTACGTATTGTTGTATCGCTTGAAAAGCGAGGGATGTGGAAGAGGTAATTTATGAGCAAAACACGAAGCCAGCCGCTTGCGGGGGCGTTTTTGGCATGTCAATGTGATTTGGTAGAAGGGCAGACCTATGTGTCTGCCCTTCTGCGTTTATGTCCCTTTTGAATTTATGGTTTATGTGAATTTGGCGGTGGTTTATGTGAATTTGGTTGGGGTTGTGGTTTTTACGATTATATTTGCCGTATTTTGACATAAAATCGGGCAGACAAAGTGTGTTTTTATGGAAATTTTATATATTGCAATAGAAATCCAATAATAGGAGTTTTTATGAAAAAAGTACAGAAAAAGGAAAAGCTTATGCCTCCCACTGGTGGAAGCATAAAGCTGTCAAAATATGCATTGTGGCGTTTAAAACACCCAAACGGCGAACCTTTGATAATCCACGATATGCGTGCAGTAATGAGGTAATATGCGTTATCTAATAGATACGAATATATTTATATTTGCTATTAAAGAAGAAGACCGTCTTTCTAAAGAAGTCTCTGAATTGCTTTTGGACCCATCAAATACAATAAATATCAGTTCCAGAAGCATAGAAGAAATTATTCTTCTGCTTAGAATCGGCAAAATAGAATTTCCTCGGTGGAAAGAAACAAAAGACATTTTCGCCCATATAAAAGAACTCGGCTTTTCAGTAGATTACTTTAAAAAGGAACATCTCTTAACGCTCGGCAAACTAATTCCTATTCCCGACCACAAAGACCCTGTAGATCACGCTATAATGGCTCATGCCATAACCAACAAAACCACGCTTATAAGCTCGGATGGCAAAATGCATTTTTATAAAAACCAAGGATTAAAATTTATTTGGAATAGGGTTTAATATTTTTTAGGTTTCTAGGTGTG
>LIUI01000139.1 GCA_001462235.1 Fibrobacteria bacterium GUT307 | reverse complement strand
AGGCATAAAATGCACCCGCTCACGCCACCCATACAAATCCACGAGATAGCCCATATGCGTAACACCCTAATCCTAATCCTCCTCGCACTTGCGGCAACCCAAGCCGCAAACACCCTAGCCGTATTGGAAATAATCCCAAAATCGGAAATAGAAAACATAAGCATAGACGAAATGCGGCACCTGACCGATGAACTCAGGAAGCAAGCCGTCTCAGCACTCCCAAACAAAGGCTACACAGTCCTAACCAGGGACAACATGCTTGCACTAATACCGCCAGACGAAGAAGAAGCAAAATGCTTGGAAGAAAGCTGTGCGGTGGAAATAGGCAGGGCAATAGGAGCAGAGTACATAAGCCAAGGAAACCTGGGCCGCTTTGGAAGCGAACTCAGCGTATCAATAGAACTCTATGAAACAATGAGTGGCAAATTGCTTGGCAGCATAGTGATGGAAAGCGGCGATGTAAAAGGCTTGCTCACGGCCATAAGAGAACAAGCCAAACCATTATTCGAAAGAATAATAGAAAGCAAAACCATAAAAATAGAAGACCCAACAAAACCAGACAACTCTCAATTCTCAACTCTCAACTCTCAACTAAACCAAGACTCTCCCAAAAAAAGCTCCACCCCAACATGGATAGCCATCAGCTTGGATGTATTGGGTGTTGCCGCTCTTGGCTTTGGAATATACCAGCATGTTCAAAAAAATAAATTTTACAACAACTACAAAGACTTCTACAACGACTACAAAGAAATGCCTCCTTACCAGCCTCAAAAAGAATACGATGCCGCATTGAAAAAGGCTAACGATGCACAAAAGAATGTCAATGATGCACAAAATCTTCGAGATATAGGGTTTATTACCGGCGGCGTATTGCTAGGTTCAGGGATTATGGTGCATATTTGGGTTTGGTGATAAACTGCATGATTCACTCGGCCATAGCATTTATTTCATTTTCAGGCAAGCCAGTTATTTCTGCAATTAAAGCGACATTCAAACCCTTAGCTTTCATCTTACGTGCCGTCTGCAAAGCATTCTTGGCTTCATTTCTAGCCTCGCCAATGGCAATGCCTCTAGCTTCACCTCTAGTTTCGCCAATAACGACGCCTTCCTCATACCTAACTTCAAGGGCAGTTTCCATATTCCATTCAGTCAACAACATATTCTCAACCTCCGAGCCATGCTCCGTTAAAAATTCCACCAATATATTACTACTAACGCAACTCTTTATAGCAGCCTTAACCGCTTCCTTCAAACTCATAGCCTTCTGGTTTGCCCTAACCGCTGCTACAAACTCCTCATAGCCGCTAAGGGCAGAACTCTTTGCCGCCATCTCGGCATTCCTGCCCTTGTTGATGTTGTAAGCCTTAACTGCCAACTCAAGATTGGGAACGCCTTGACCAAGTTCAAAAGAATCGGACAACTTCATTTCCATGAAATCGGCCATCTCTTTTTCGCCGTTGTACAAAACTACAAATTCCGGGGACGGTATTTTAATTTTATGCTCCTTGTACAAATCCCTGCTATTTGTGAGCCTTTCGTATTCGCGAGAAATATACATAAGCATCCTAAGCGGCATATTCTCGTTTATTGACGACTGGTGCTCTATCAATACCACCAGTTTATCCTCAATCACAAAAGAGATGTCGTTCAGTTGTTCCATGTAAAGGACATCAGAGAGCGTCACTATTTTGATTTTTGTGCTTTCTGGGTAGTTTTTGCCGCTAATAGCGTTGTATAGCTCCAGAGCTTTTTCGGGTGTTCCGAAAAGTTTTGTGAAGACGCTGTCTTTGTATTTGCGGTTGGTCGCGGTTTCGCCTGCATTTGTTTGCATTTGGCAATCTCCTTTTTTGGTTCCTCTATATACTTAGACGGAAAAAACGGGGAAAAAGTTCAAAAAAAGTGAAAAAAACTTAACTTCAGCCAATAGACCGCATGAGCGCGGAGGATTTTGCGGCTTTGGCGAGTTCTTCTAGCGAAGCGGAGAGTTCTTCCTCTTCTAGTGTATGGCAAAGCAGTAGTTCAACGGTTATTGGTGGAGTAGTGCCAACGAGGCCAATGCCATCTTGGCCTACTTAAGGGTCATGAACTACGACACCGCGGACGCGAACTACAGCTACAGTAATAAGGGCTACTTGTATAGTGTTCGTTGCTTGCAGGACTACTTGAAATTCTAAAATCCCATAAATCCTAAAAATCGGGGGTATCGGGGTTCAGACGTGCAGGTAATTTTCTATATTACTCCCCATGTTCTCTATACACCCCTTTCGCGCTCTGCGGCCTAAGCCTGAGTTAGCAGCAGAAGTATCATCCCTGCCTTACGACGTTATGAACCGTGCAGAAGCGGCTAAAATGGCAGAAGGCAAACCTTATTCCTATTTAAGGGTAACCCGCTCAGAAATAGAGCTTCCGGATGTAGATCCCCATAGCAAGGAAGTTTATGAGCACGCAAGGTTAAACTTGAAAAAGATGGAAAGAGAAAAGGTTATCTTTCAAGACAAAGAACCATGTTTTTATGTTTACCGCCAAACCATGAATGGCAGGGAACAGTATGGGCTGGTGGCTTGCGTAAAAGCAGACGATTATTTCAAAGGCACCATAAAAAAACACGAGCTCACAAGAGCAGATAAAGAAGAAGACCGCTTCAAACATATTCTGGCAACAGGAGCGCAAACAGGCCCCGTGTTTTTAACATACAGAGATAAAGGGCAGTTTGCATTGCTAAAACCGGTGTTTCAAAAAGCCCCTATTTACGATTTTGTAGCAGAAGACGGAATAGGCCATACGGTTTGGATAATGGACGATGAAGCCGCAATAGAACGCCTGCGGGTATCCTTTGCCTCGTTGCCCTGCACCTACATAGCAGACGGCCACCACAGAAGCGCGGCAGGCGCAAGAGCCGCCAAGGCAAGGTCAGAAGAAAATCCCGAACATAAAGGAAACGAGGAATACAATAGGTTTTTAGCCATTCTTTTCCCCTCTACGCAACTCAAAATCATGGATTATAACAGGCTGGTAAAAGACCTGAACGGGCAGAGCATAGAAGAATTTTTAGATGCTCTCTCTGAGATTTGCGAAATTGAAAAATTGCCGGCTATTGAAGCTCCCAAACAAGCAAAGACGTTTAATCTTTACTTAAATGGGCAATGGTATAGCTGCACTTTTCATGAAAAGTATTTTTCCAAAATAGACCCTGTAAAAAATCTGGATGTTTCGCTTTTGCAAAACTTGGTTTTAGAACCGTTGCTCGGAATAGAAAACCCCCGCACCTCAGAACGCATTGATTTTGTTGGCGGTATAAGAGGGCTTGGCGCATTGCAGGCAAGGGTGGATTCCGGCGAGTGTGCCGTAGCCTTTGCGATGTTCCCCACATCTATAGACGAACTTATGGACATATCAGACGCAGGCGAAATTATGCCCCCTAAAAGCACATGGTTTGAACCAAAACTGAGAGACGGTCTTTTAGTGCATCTTTTGGATTAGTGGCTAGTGTTTAGATTAGTTGTAATTTCTCTGATATTGGTTGCCAATGTTTTTGCATTCATAACACCCGGCGGCTATTACGGTTATTCTTACACTCCAACTCCAAAATCCATAGAAGAGGGTGAACTTGGCTATGCGGCTCGTTTTGATTTTATGGGAAACAAAGGCATAAGCCATGCCATTGCCATGCACCCTGTATCGTTTATAGAACTTGGTCTTGGAATTACCAAAAAACCCACTCCTGCGGCAAAAATAATTTTACCTTTTTATGAAGAACCTGGGCAAGGATTGGCATTTGGATTTTCTGGCAAGCGGTGGTATTTTGCAGGCTCTGCTCATCATTTGACTATTGCCGGCATTTATGATAAAGACCTCCATTTTCCCATTGGTTCTGTTGCGGGCGATATTGATATTAATTATATGGCTCTTAGCATTGAAAATTTTTGGTATCAAAATCGCTACGGGGCCGCTGCTACATTCACTTTAAGGCCTCTTGCCGCTTTTAATGTTCCCTCTTATCTGGAAGCAAGCGCGGGGATTGCTTGGCGTTCCCCGGAGCATATGGACGGTTTTTCTGCCTACGCTGCTGTCCAGGCAAAGGCACCTATATTGCAAACGGAAAAAGCGGAAGAAGAACCCGTTGTTTATATAGACGTAAACCCCGCCTTTGACCATTCGGTTTCTTTTGCAAGAAATATTTATCCGCTTCGCTTAGCATTTGATATAGACGCTGTTTTAGCCGCTCCATTTGATTTTTTTCTGGTTGGGGCATTATCCCCTTCTGTAAAAACAAAAAACCAGGACAGGCTACCTAAAAGAGAAATTTTAGACCGCTACTATTTGTTATGGGATTCCGATAAAACCCCAACTTGGGCGGCCTGCGGTATGCTCAATACTGATATTTACGGTTGCCAAACCCAAGTGGCAAGAATACTTTACAACAAAGCAAACCCAGTAGCCATAATATTCGGCTACACTATGGGCAACCAAGATGGTGTAAACGCAATTGGGCAACTTCCATTGCATCCCAAATTATCCGGTACTTTATCCCGCAGTTTGCTTTTTGCCGAGGGTGGGTTATTTTTGGGCCAAAAATTAGCTGCCCAATTAAATTTTAGGCAGGGAACGGAAAAAAAACATTTGCAAATAGGCAGCGGCTATGATTTTGAAAGAAAAAGCATCTTTGGCGAACTCAGCTTTCAATATGATTTTTCCATCTCAAAACAAATTGGCAAAGCCGCAATACGCCTTGCTCCCAACTTCCGCCACAGAGAAAACTCAGACTTCTACGTATTTGACTACGAAGTCCCCATATACCAAGAAGGCAACAACGGAAGACGCTTGCACAATTTCCCGTGGAAAAAATAATTATCCGTCTCTACGGTGCTAACTTCACAATAGGTGGGAACGGAACTTCTAATTCAACGCTAATGGGGCAGTGGTCGCTAATCATAACTTCCGGATGCACAGAGGCATTTGTTACGCAGTTCTTTAATCCCTCGTCTATAAAAGCGTAATCTATGCGCCAGCCTACATTGTTTTCTCTTGCCCTGCCCCTGTTGCTCCACCAAGTGTAGGCATCTTTTTGGGTTGGGTGCAAAACTCTAAAAGAATCCACAAAACCGTTTTCCACGTATTTGTCTAGCCAGGCACGCTCTATGGGCAAAAATCCGCTATTCTTTTCGTTGTCTTGGGGGCGTGCTATGTCAATTTCTTTGTGGCAGGTATTGTAATCACCTACGGTTACCACGTGCTTGCCGTGAGATAGCCACATAAGGGAGTTTTCCAAAAAAGCATCGTAAAAGCGGAGCTTGTAGTCTAGCCTATCGTCGCTTTGGGCACCGTTAGGGAAATATATGCTGTTCAAAACCCAGTCTGGAAAAACTAGCTGCACCACGCGGCCCTCTTCGTCAAATTCCTTTATGCCAAAACCGTGGTTAACCGTCTCTGGCTGAATTTTGGAATAAATGCCAACTCCGCTATAGCCCTTCTTTTTATGGCATGATGTCCAAAAGGAATAATAGCCGGGAAAATCGCGTACTTCGTCAGGTATTTGATCGTCCTCTGCTCTTACCTCTTGCAGGCAAAGAATGTCCGGATCCATCTTTTCAAACCATTCGGCAAAACCCTTTTGGACTGCCGACCTGATTCCGTTCACATTCCAACTGTATATGATCATGCTTGGAAATTTAGTAATTTTCATGCAAAATGATAGTTATTTTTGTTCTTTTTCTCAGTTTTTCCTTTGTTTTTGCAGAAGAAGGCACTCTGCGCCTGCTTTTTGCCGGCGATTTGATGGGTCACGTCACTCAAATAAGTGCCGCAAAAAGAGAAGCCAAAGGTAAGGGCTACGACTACAAGCCCGTTTTCAAGTACTTCAAGCCATATTTTTCAAACGCAGACCTTGCGGTGGTAAATCTGGAACACACCCTTGCAGGTGAGCCTTATAGCGGCTATCCGCGATTTTCTTCGCCGGATGAGTCTATTTTTGCCATAAAGGATGCGGGCTTTGATATAATAGCAACCGCAAACAATCATTCCTTAGATGGGGGCAAACGGGGCTTGGAGCGCACGCTTTCTGTTTTGGATTCTATAGAGCTAAAACACTTTGGAATATATAGAGATACGGCAGAAAGGGAGAGTAATTACCCCCTATTTATTGAAAAAAACGGAATAAAATTGGTATTTTTGAATTACACTTATGGAACAAACATGCTTGTGGAGGAGGCTCCCAACATAGTGAACCGCATAGATACAACCCAGATTATTGCCGATATAAGGAAGGCAAAGCTAGTATTTCCAGACTTTATAATAGCTTTTATGCACTGGGGCGCAGAGTACGAAAATACAGAAAACAAGGAACAAAGGGAACTTGCCGCATTTTTGGCTTCTAAAGGCGTTAATCTTATAATAGGCAGCCATCCGCACGTGGTACAGCCTTTTGATAACATTCCCGTACTTGGCAAAGATTCCGTGCCTGTTATATATTCCCTTGGCAATTTTGTTTCTAATCAAAGGGATCGTTATACCAATGGCGGAATAATTTTTGAAGTGAGTTTGCAAAAAAGCACTTTTGGCGGGAAAATAGGAGGCAGCAAAACCAAAGTAATCGATTATGGCTATGTGCCTTTCTGGGTTTATAGGTATGGCAAACCGGGCAAACACTTGTTCCGCTTGCTCCCCGAGTGCAAAAAAAACGCTTATCCATGCAAAGAATACAGGATGAAAACCGAAGATAGAAAGGCTATGGAACTCTTTTTTCAAGATACCAAAAAAACTCTGAAAAACCTGCCTATGAAAAAAAATGAATAAAAAGAAAAAAAAAGTACCTCTTTTCAAAAAAAAATATTATATTTACTATGTTATGCTTTTTGGCGATATAACATTTGTAAGCAATAATGCATGGGAGGGTTGGCCACCGGTGGATTCGTTCAAGGTGCATCCCGTTCCTTATGTACGTGTTTACTTGCTTTTTTGAATACCCCAGTAACTAAAAGAAAAAAAGAAGAGAACCCTTCTGCTTATGATTTTTTTTTACCAATTATCGTAAGTGTGTGGCGGTTTATTTTTATTTATCTGGTAGTGCTGAGTCAGAGGGGGGACTGAAGATTGGGGCTTCAGCGACTCGGCACTACCTCTTTTAATCTTTACTATTTTCCTTGCATGGCAAAAATTGAGAACGGTGGAGTTTGTTTTCCTAAAGGTTTTACCGCATCTGGGGTGCAAGCTGGCATAAAAGCGAGTGGAAATTTGGATTTAGCCCTGCTGTATAGCAAAGAACCGGCAAGATGCTTTGCCGCTTTCACAAAAAATCATGTGCAAGCCGCACCGGTTTTATACGATAAAGAAGTACTGTCCGGTAAAAACATCATAAATGCTGTGGTTATAAACAGCGGGAATGCGAATGCCTGCACCGGAGACCAAGGATATGCAGATGCAGCCAGCATGGCAGAGCTTGTGGAAAAGGAATTAGGGCTTGGCAAATTTTCTGCTTTGGTAGGTTCCACGGGTGTTATAGGGCACTTGCTGCCAATGGAAAAAATAAAAGCTAAAATTCCGGAACTGGTAAAAAATCTGAGTGCAGAGAACTCAGAACTCTTTGCAAAAGCTATTTGCACCACAGATACCACAATAAAAACAGGCTCCGTTTCTCTTAAAACCTCCGCAGGCGAAATACGCTTTGGCGGCTCGTGCAAGGGTTCCGGCATGATTCATCCCAACATGGCAACCATGCTAGCCTACATAACAACAGACCTACGCCTCCCGGAGGATTTTTCAACCGAATTTAGAGCAATAGTAAACGAATCCTTTAACGCCATTACCGTGGACGGTGATATGAGCACCAACGATACCTGCATTTTGCTGGCAAATGCCCAAAGCGGAGTTTTCTTAAACGATCTTGGCATAACCGAGCAAGCCGATATTCGCAACGCTCTCTTTGATTTAATGAAGCATTTGGCTTTGCAAATAGTTTGGGATGGCGAGGGTGCTACTAAAAAAGTTGAAATTGAAGTTTGCGGGGCACGCAATAAAGCAGAGGCTATGCAAATAGCAAAATCCATAGCCACAAGCAGCTTGGTAAAATGTGCCTTTTTTGGAGAAGACCCAAATTGGGGGCGTATAGTGAGCAGTGCCGGCGCAAGCGGAGTTCCTTTAGCAGCCGCTAAACTATCTCTATATTTTGAAGATGTGCAGGTGGTAAAAAATGGTATGCCAATAGCAGCAGCAAAAGAACAATTGGTGCAAATTGTGAAAAGGAGGGAATATAAAATTTCTTTGGATTTATCTTTGGGAGATTCCAAAGCATCTGTATTTACTAGCGACCTGAGCCATGACTATGTTAAAATTAATGCGGAATATACCACGTGAATTTACCACGTAAATGTTGGATTGCCGCCATTGTAGGGGCGTTGCAGGCAACGCCCCTACTGGCTGCCCTGCCTGTTCAAAAATTGGCGGTGCTTGATTCCATTCCACACCCGCAAACTCGTTTTACCCAAGGCCTTTTTTGGGACAGCGACGAACTTTGGGAATCCACGGGGTTAGAAGGTAAATCCAAAATTTACAGGATGAACAAAAAAGGCGAAGCCTTTGATTCTATTGCTATGCCGGGCATTCATTTTGGGGAGGGCATTGCAAAGATTGGCAATAAAATGCTATGGCTTACATGGCGTTCTGGTCTTGGTTTTGTTTTATCTGCCAAGCCCTTGCAAATTTTAGGGACATTCAAAATAACGGGTGAGGGGTGGGGGCTTACGGTTTGGAACGGAAACTGGCTTATGAGCAATGGGACACCTTTGCTTTACGTGCTTTCTTCAAAGGATATGAGCGTGATAGACACCATAAAAACTCAGATAAAAAACCTAAACGAGCTGGAAGCCGTAGGGGATACCCTTTATGCTAATGTGTGGTATAGCGATTCCGTGGCTGTGATTTCTTTGCCTAACGGCAATATTGCAAAATGGCTGGACTTTTCTGAGCAGGCAAAAAGCATTAGGAAAAAGCACAAAAATGCGGAGGTATTGAATGGAATTGCGTTTGATGGCAAAAATTTATGGCTCACGGGTAAAAATTGGCCTTGGATTTACAAAGTTAGCTACCCAATTTTCTAATTTCTCCCAAATGAAAGATTTGTTCTTTTGAGCCATACCCCTTATAAAAAATGACAAAAAAATTACCTGCCCTTGACAAAGTTGCGAAATATTTCTAAATTTGTGTCCAACAAAGGAAAAGGCAATGAAGAAATTTTTTGCGATAGTTTTTGCATTGTTCCTCTGCTCCTGCAACACTGGGCAGGGCGGTGAAACGCCAGACGTTTACGGCTGGCGCAGCGCAGGGCTAACACCAAATGCGGATTCCCTTAACAGGTGGGGGAACGGCTATATGGCAATAGCGCATTCGGGGAAGTGAACCGGCCCGCAAAAAAAG
>LIUI01000138.1:15512-15642 GCA_001462235.1 Fibrobacteria bacterium GUT307 | reverse complement strand
CTAATCGGACGCGAACCCATCCCCATGCGATAAATCTTTAGCCAAGCGCCCATGCGGGCGCCCGCTGAATACGGCATTAGCCAGCCGTTAGGCCGGTTGTTCCCTACAGGGGGGAAGGTTGTTCACGCGT
>LIUI01000138.1:14997-15172 GCA_001462235.1 Fibrobacteria bacterium GUT307 | reverse complement strand
TCTCTACTTTCCAAACAACAAGGTACCTCTATGGGCTACCCTCCCCAATTTACTAAGGGCATTAAAATATAGAAATATAATAACACCCTGTCAAGGGTTGAACCCTACATTTTACATTTTTTCTACAAAACTACCAATTTTCACCTAAAATCTCAAAATAGGCCTGCGGGTGCAA
>LIUI01000138.1:0-14874 GCA_001462235.1 Fibrobacteria bacterium GUT307 | reverse complement strand
AAAATAGGCCTGCGGGTGCAAGCAAGCGGGGCATAGCTTGGGCGCTTCGGCGGCTTCGTGCAGGTAGCCGCAGTTGAGGCAGCGCCAAACGATTTTGCCATCTCTTTTGAATACTTTGCCGTCATTTAGGTTGTTGTACAGATCGCGGTAGCGTTTTTCGTGTTGTTTTTCTGCTACGGCAATGCGTTCAAAGCAAGCGGCTATATCGCCAAAGCCTTCGTCTCTTGCGATTTTTGCGAATTTAGGATAAACATCGCTCCATTCTTCCTTTTCGCCGTCTGCGGCGGCTTTTAAGTTATCCAGAGTTGTACCGGTAATGCCTGCGGGGTAGGCTGCTGTAATTTCTACCGTTCCGCCTTGCAAAAAGCTCCAAAAGCGTTTTGCGTGTTCTTTTTCTTGGTTTGCAGTTTCTTCAAAAATAGAAGCTATTTGCACTAACCCTTCTTTTCTTGCAACGCCAGCCCAAAATGTATAGCGATTGCGCGCCTGCGATTCGCCAGCAAATGCCGTAAGCAGATTTTTCTCCGTTTGCGTTCCCTTGATGTCTTTAGACATAACATTCTCCTCTATGTTGTTGGAGGGAATATAGAAAATATTTTTTTGAATAGAAATTTTCCGTTGACAAGCAGGGAATATTTTTCTATATTTAATATATCATGAATCAGAATACTAAAATAATAGATTTGCGCTTTGGCGTGATTTCTATGATAATCTTGTTGGCAGCATTAAGCCGCTTTATCCCGCACCCTCCCAACTTTGCACCTATTGGTGGAATGGCGTTGTTTGGTGCAGCCTATTACAGCAAACGCTACTTAGCATTTGCAATTCCCATAGTATTTATGTGGATAAGCGACTTAATATTGAATAACGTAGTGTACGGGCAACAATTTGAGCATTTTGTATGGTTTTACAGCGGTTCTGTGTTCACTTATGGTGCTTTTGCGTTAATCGTATTCTTTGGGATATTTGCGCTAAAAAAAGTACGCGTATCTAATCTAGTTGCTTCGGCGTTAGGAGCTTCTATTATATTCTTTATAGTATCCAATTTTGGCGTGTGGTTTTCTGGGACTATGTATCCAAAAGACTTTGGCGGGTTAATGGCTTGCTATGCGGCGGGAATACCGTTTTTCCATAACACGCTGGCTGGTGATTTGATATATTCAGTTGTGATGTTTGGTGCATTTGAGTTGAGCACTAAGAAAATACCACAATTGAAATTGACTCCTGCTGTGGAATGACGTGTGGAAGCGATCTGTTTTTTCTAAAAATTTGTGCTTAACTGAGCCATTCTTTAAAAATGCTGGTGTAAACCAGCCTAAATACGGGGAAGTTATGCAGAATATGCTTAAAGATGTTTTAAACTTTGTTTTTAGGCATCCGCAGAACGCTTGGCTTTATCCTAAAAACCTCTCTTTTAGTATAGATAAAGGCTCTATCCCCATTTTAGAAGAAATGCGGTATGGAGGGATTTTTTTAACCGCCCATTATGGAAATCACGAGTTCTTGGGGTATAGGCTTGCCGAATTGGCACTCCCTCTTAGTGCTGCGGCTCAAGAACAAAAACCTAAGTTTTTTGACAGATGGCTACAGAGAAAAAGAACATTCAAAGGAAAATGCTTTGCCAAAAAAGTTGAAGTAGAACGGTTAATAGAATTTATGGATAGCGGCGTTCTGTTTGCATTGCTTGCAGACCAAGATTTTAGAAAATCTGCACCCGTTTCCATAAAAAAGAAATGCGAAAGTAAATTCTTAGGCCTTAAAGTCCGTTGCAACCCGCTCCCTGTTTTTATTCTGGAACACCGCCCTGCTCTCCCTGTATTCTGCGGATATGTGCATCAATTTCGCCAAGACCAAACCCTTTTTCTAAAAAAATTGCCAAGCAAAAATTTTTATGCTCACTACCATTCTTGGCTGGAAACTCTTATTTTAGAAAACCCGGCTAGGTGGTATGGCTGGTTTCACAACAGGTTTCTTGCAGCTTCTTCCTCTTGATCTCTTTTTTCAAGGCACGCTTTATTTTTGTGGCAGCATAACGCTCCGCACGGGTGGGGCGTACTTTAATAGGCTCTTCCGGTTCTTCTTCTGCTTCTTCTAGCGGCAATTCAATATCGTCTGGGTTGGCAAAAATTTGAGGCGGAGCAAATAATTGCAAAGGCGTAGCACCGCTGGCTTCTTGCCGCAATAAATCCAAGGCTACCTTTAAAGGTTTGTCTTCTTCAATTTTGAACTCCATTGATTTTTTTGTTTTTGGATGCTTGAATTTTATTTTGCATGACTGCAACAACTGAGAAGGGGCTATTTCCAAAAGTTTTTCTGCAAGTTGCTGGTAAATTGTATCCACTCTTTTTATGCACTCTTCCCTACCGTCATAGACAGGATCGCCAACAACGGGGTTTCCCAAATAACGTGCATGAATGCGAATTTGATGGGTTCTGCCTGTGTCTAGTTTGAATTCCACAAGGGATGCTATGCAAAAAGTTTCAAGGGTTTTATAGTTTGTGATGGCGGCTTTGCCCGTTGCCCGCACCGCCATTTTTAAGCGGTTGCTGGGGTCACGCTCTAGGGGAGCATCAATGCTTCCTTCCATGTCTCGCAAAATTCCCCAGATAACGGCTCTGTATGTTCGTTCCAAAGTTCGCTCTTCTAATTGGCGAGTAAGTTCTTTGTGTGCTAAATCCGTTTTTGCAACAACCAGCAAGCCCGGGGTATCTTTGTCTAGGCGGTGCAAAATTCCGGGACGGAGCGGCCCGTTTATTTTTGAGAGTGAATTTTTGAAATGCCATAGCAATGCGGCGGCTAAGGTTCCCTTGTTTATGCCACTTCCCGGATGCATTACCATATCACGTGGCTTGTTTATCACAGCTAAATGCTCATCTTCAAAAACTATATTCAAGGGGATGTTTTCCGGTTCCAAAAAACTTTCCTTTTTTACGGGCATTTGCAGAATTTCCGGCTCTGCACCTTCCGGCACCTGAAAATTCTTTTGCAAAACTTTACCATCTAGCAAAACCTTCCCCTCTGCAATTATTTTTTGCAAATCCGTACGGGAATACTCAGGGTACTTTGATTGAAGAAATTTATCCAAACGCATTTAGTGTGTTAAGGTAGAAAAAATAATGGCATAGAAACAATGTAGAAAATTCTATATTTATCACAATGCCAAAAAAATATTTCAATGTCGCTGGTCCTTGCCATCTAAGCAAACATTACATGCTTGATCCTTTGCGCGATTCCGGCGAAGAATTGATGGATTTAATAGACCAAGAACAGTATTTTGTCATTCATGCGGCAAGGCAGAGCGGGAAAACCACGCTTTTATTGGAACTTGTAAATAAAATAGAAGCTGAAGGTAAATATTATGCTTTGTATTGTTCTTTGGAAAAAATACAAGGAATCACAGACTCCAAAGAGGCAATGCCGGAAATAGTAGATGTTCTAAAAATGGCTTTTTATGGCTCAAATATTCCCCAAGCAGAGCTATTTGCAAAAGAACCTAGTGGCATAGGATTTGCTTCTATGATGCAATTTGAACTTTCAAAAATTGCCAAAACTTTAGACAAGCCTTTAATTATCTTCTTTGACGAAGCTGATTGCCTTAGCGAAAGCACCTTGATTTCTTTTTTAAGGCAGTTAAGAGATGGATACGTATCACGTTCCAGAATACCATTCATCCATTCCCTTGCCTTAGTCGGAATGCGAAACATCAGAGACTACAAAGCCCGCATAAGAGACAATTCGGCTACGCTTGGCAGTGCAAGCCCGTTTAACATTGCAAAGGAATCATTGACTATAAATACATTTACCAAAGATGAAATATCAGAACTTTACTCCCAGCACACCGCAGAGACAGGCCAAGTTTTTGAACCTCAGGTGGTGGATTACATTTTTGAACAGACAAGCGGGCAACCGTGGCTGGTGAATGCAATTGCCTGTGAATGCATAGAAAAAATGTGCAAAAAGGATTACACCATTCCTATAACGCAGGATATGGCAAAAACCGCAATAAACACTCTAATCCTCAAACGCCCCACTCATTTTGACAGCCTTATGGAGCGGCTAAAAGAGGATAGAGTTCGCAAGGTTATACAGCCTTTGATTTTGGGCGATGATGTTGACAAAACAACCGATAACTACTTGTATGCTAAAGATTTGGGTTTGATAAAGGCTTCCAATGGAAAGGTAGAACCGGCAAATCAAATTTATGCAGAAGTGATAGTCAGATACATAAACCAAACGGCACAGGAAGCAATCCAGAACAAGAAACCAGATTTTAACCTTCCAAAGTATGTGGTAGGCAACAAAATAGATGTGAATTGTTTGCTCCGTGATTTTCAGAGTTTTTGGCGCGAGAACAGCGAGATATGGGTTGATTTGTACGAGGAAGGCTTTTATGAGTACAAAGAAGCCGCCCCTCATTTGGTTATTCAGGCTTTTTTGCAGCGTGTGATTAACGGCGGCGGCCAGATAATCAGAGAAATGGCTTTGGGCACAAAACGTGCTGATATATGTATAGAATGGGAAAATCAGAAATACCCTATAGAACTGAAGATATTGAGGAGTGAAAAAGCCAAAGATTTGTCCCAGATTTCTACATATATTGACAAATGCGGTACAAATGAGGGCTGGCTTGTTGTTTTTGACAGGGATGCTAACAAGAGTTGGGATGAGAAGCTGTATGTTAATGAAATCGAGGACGCAGGGAAAAGGATAACAGTTTTCGGGTGTTAGGCGGAATTTTCTATATTACCTCTGTGAGATATTTTATTCTATTAATTCAATTAGCAAGCATGCTTATGCTTTTGGCATGTGCTGGCCCTAAGTATTATCACGGAAATATGAGCAATGCTGCTGAAGCCGCAGACTATGACGTGACTTATGATGAGGTTATGAGCCTTAGCGGTGGCAGTGGCAGTGGTGTCTCTCTTAAGGCAAGAGGTCAGCTTAGAATCCAAGATGGAAGTGATGCCCAGGTAAGCCAAGCAGAGTATGGGGGTGAGAGTCCCCAAGAGCGAATGGTGAACTATACAGGCAGCGCTCATCTTGAAAACTCAGAGCCGGAAGCAGTTATTGATACGGTTATACAAAAAGCTATTGCTAAAGGCGGCTCTGTTAGCAACCGCAGGAACGGCTTTGTTTCCCTGCAAATTCCCGTAGCAGAATTCAAGACTTTTTTCAACTATATATTAACGCTTGGCAAAGTAACCGATAAAAACATTTTTGCACAAGACATTACCGATGCATATTCAGATAACGCCGCTCGCCTCCGCATTGCAGAAAGCACCCTCGCAAGGTTGCAGGAGCTTTTGGCTGTGGCAAAAACCGAAGAGGAAAAAGTTGCGCTACTAAAAGAAATTCAAAGGGTAAGCGAACAAATTGAACAGAGAAAACTTCTGGAAAAAGAACTCTTGCGTAAAGCGGCATTTTCCACTATAAACCTCTGGGTAAGAAACGCTCCGGTGAAACCCGTCCCTTACCGCACAAACATAAAAGCTTTTGAATGGTTTGAATGGCTTGCAGACTTGCCCGAAACGCGGTATTATCGCTTCAAAGCGTTAAAACTGAGCGTTCCGCAAGATTTTATAGAAACAATAGATCACAAATATGCATGGGGTGCTGCTTCTGCCTTGAACACGGTGATTGTAGCATTTGAAAAAGAAAACGAACCTCAAGGCACGCCGGAATTTTGGACAAATGCAATGCTTGAATTCTTTAAGTCAAAATACAACGCAGAGCTAAAAAACGAAATTCTTCGCCTGCAAACTTCCGAGCCGGAGCCAAAAGTCTATTATATAGCAATCCTAAAAAAATCCGATAAAAAGACTTTGAAAATAGCAGTTACAAGCTTTCCAAGCATAGAAGCAGAACAAAGAAATTCCGAAGCCGTAATAAAAGTATTGAAGGAGGAAAAATGAAACAAATCTCAAAAATTCCAAAAATCCTAATAATCCTACTAATCGTGGGTATCGGGGTTCAGACAATTTTTGCCGCCGAAGAGCAGAGCTTTCACTTTTCTATTAGAACTGCAAATGTAGATAGTGTTTTCCAAAAAATAATACAGACGGTGGAGTCAAAGGGCGGTTATTTTACGAATTACAATAACTTTGCGCTTTCGCTCAGGTTGCCGGTCAAGGAACTGCAAGAATTTCAAAAAACCGTAGAGGGTCTTGCAGAGATTGCGGATAAAAGCTTTTTCAGCCAAGACAGAAATGCGGATTTGGAAAGATTGAATTTGCAAATACAGTCAAGGAAAAAACTTTTGGAATCATATCACGATTTGGTTAAAAATGCACCTTTAAAAGAACTGCAATCCGTGGAACGCGAAATGGTCTATTTGAATTCGCAAATAGAAAATTTGCAAGGGCAAAAGCAAGCGATAGAAAAAAGATCTGCGCTGGCTTCAATTTCAATTTCTGCATCTGCTTTTGGTTCGCCTGTGGCAAAAACCACAAGCCATTCGCCATTCCCCTGGATAAATGCAACCGACTTAAATTCACTACGGAGGGATTTTTAATATGAAATTCCTTTTTATTTTTGCAACGCTTTTTCTATTCTCCTGTGCTTCTTTCAAAGCCAAAGCACCGGAAAATTTTGCCGAATACAGCGATAGCCCAAGCGATAAATTCAGAGCTATAAGTTCTGATGGCGTTCTTTACAGGGTTTCTGAGTATGAGCAAAAAGCAGAGGCCTCAATGGATTTTTGGCGGGAGGCATTTTTGCTAAGAATGAAAAATGCAAACTATAAGCAAGAAGATTCCTTGAATGTAAGCATTGGCGGCAAAGCTGCTATTGGCTACATATTTTCCTTTGCAAACAACACCGGCTACGATTTATACCTTGTTGCGGCGGTGCAATCAAAAGAAAAAATGTTTGTTGTAGAAGCCACCGGCGAAAGCACAAAATTTGAAACCCGCAAAAAAGATATTCTAAATGCAATCGGCAATATTGATATTAATTAGTTTAGTGTTGGTTTCGTGTGTAAATCGTAATGACATAGTGCGGTCAGAATCCCCCCCATGCAATGATTGCCGCAGCGGCGATACGCCGAATTTTGAGATAAAAATAAATAAATCCTACAGAGAAAAAAGCGAAAATCTGGCATTGGATTCCGGCGAATACATAGGCATTTTGCCGGCTCTCAATGTTATTGCAACGCACCCTGAAAAATGCGATTATTGCCATAGTTTTAGCGAGAGCGCAGTAGAATTTGATTTTGCGGCAAAAGAGGATTCCCTTTTAGCGGCGTGGTTCCCAAACAACGAAAGAGTTTTGCTTTTCCCCGGTTCGCAAGTTCCGGAAAGAGATTCCGCTGAATTTTGGAATATTTTTGCAAACCTCAAAGAAATTCCTTTGAATGAAAACAAAGAATTAAAACTTTTTTTAAAGAAATTAGGGCATCGCTATAAAATCCGCTATCTGGCTTTTGCTTCTTTTATTGAGGTGAACATAAAAGACAAAAAAACCTTTGACTGGGAAAGCGAATGGAGTTTATGGGACACCAAAAGCGGAGAAATGCTATTTTGGGATTACAAAAACTTAACAGCACGGAACAAAAACTCCGGCCCTGTGGACAGAGGCTGGGCGGGTGTAGGCATATTATGACAGCTTCGCCATTCGGTCTTCTTTAGTGAATGCCATCAATCCCGGCTTTTCGCATACAAGGGCAAAATCTATGGAGTCTAAAGGTGTGCGTTCGCGAATTAAACTTGTATAAATGCCGGCTTTTTCTACATTGCCTATTAGAATATAACCGTTTAGTTTGTTATCGCTGTAAAACAAACGCTTGTAATTATTGCCATCTGCCTTAAAATACGTATCGCCGGAATAATTCCCCGCTGTTACAACGTGCAAACCAAAAAAACCAATCGCATTCATGGGAATTGCTTTGTTAAAATTCTTTTCTCCGCCTGCCATATTTAAACCCGCACACTCGCCCTGCATATACGCGTTGGGCAGCAAGGCCATAATTTTATTCTGGCCGCTGGATACATCATAAGTTTGCGTGCAATCACCTGCGGCGTAAATATACGGTGCAGAGGTTTCTGATTTTCCGTTTACTGCAATGCCTCTATCTATGTACGCTATGTCTTTTAAAAGAGCGGTATTTGGGCGTACGCCAACAGCTAAAACCAGAATATCAAAATCAATCTTTTGGCCATTATCCAAAATAGCGGCATTCGCTTCAAAAGTTTTTACGCCACCGGAAAGTTTGAACTCAATGCCCTTGCTCTCAATATGGCTTTGAACCACCTTTGCTCCTTCGTCGTCTAAAATGCTGGATAAAATTCTCGGCGCAAGGTCAATCACGGTTATATGTGCTACTCTTTTCAAAATACCTTCTGCGCATTTTAGGCCTATAAGCCCCGCACCTATAATCAATACTTTTTTGTTTGGAGCAAGTGCATCGTTTAATTTGTGTGCATCGTCAAGGCTCATAAAGGTAAATTTATCTTTTACCAAAGCAAGCCCCTCAAACGGAGGCACAAATGCAGAAGAACCTGTGGCAACAAGCAATTTATCAAAATTAACTCGTTCGCCATTGTCTAAAACAACTTGTTTTGTCTTGGCATCAATCTCGTTTGCAGCAGCGTGAATAAAGCGGGCTTTGTTTTTTTCGTAAAAATCATCGCTTCTATATTTCATCTTTTCTTCTGTTACCTTGCCAAGCAAAAGATAAGATATTAGAGGGCGGGAATATGTGTGGTGAGGCTCGTTAGAAATTACCGTGATTTCACCGTCTTTATCCACTTGGCGAATGCCCTCTACCGTGCCTATGCCTGCCGCAGAATTACCTATTATAACGTATTTCATATTACCCTCTCTCCTCAAAAACAATGGCACCATTCGGGCAACCCTCAACACACGCCGGCGTACCCTTGCTGGTTTTTACGCAAAGTTCGCATTTTTGAACCGCACCATCGTCCGAAGGCGAAATGGCACCGTAAGGGCAACTCAGAATGCAGGTATAGCAACTTACGCACCTATTGTGGTCTATGGTAATAACCCCGCCAGATACCGAAAGAGCACCCGTAATGCACCCTTTAACGCACAAGGGTTCATGGCAATGCCGGCAAGAAACCGCAAAACTTACCCCGTCTTTTTCTTCTATTTTTATCTTTGGGTTTATCTTTATATCTTTAAGAGACCTTGCCATATCCTTGCCGTTTGTCCCGGCAAAGGCACAGTGGTATTCGCAAAGGTGGCAACCAAGGCACCACTTTTCATTTACATATACTCTCTTCATAATCCCTCTCCGGCGTGCTTGATACCCAATATTTCCAATTCCTTTTCATTTAAACCTACGCCTCTGAGCATTAGGCGATTGCCCCTTAAACTCTCTATGGAATTGATGCCCATGCCACCCATCATCTCCATTATCTCGTGCTGCCAAGCCGTTAGAAGATTTACCAAACGCTTGTAGCCAATATCGGGGTTTAGGCGTTTTACAAGTTCCGGCACTTGAGTTGCAATACCCCAGTTGCATTTGCCACCATGGCAACTGCGGCAAAGATGGCAGCCAAGGGCAAGGAGGGCAGAGGTTGCTATATACACGCAGTCTGCGCCTAAGGCAACCGCTTTCACTATGTCTGCGCTGGAACGTATGCTCCCGCCTATTACCAGAGATACATTGCCACGAATGCCTTCGTCTCGCAAACGCTTGTCCACGCCGGCTAAGGCAAGTTCTATTGGAATGCCCACGTGGTCTCTGATGCGGGTGGGTGCTGCACCGGTGCCGCCACGGAAACCATCTATGGCTATAATGTCTGCTCCACTCCTAGCTATACCGCTGGCTATAGCCGCAACATTGTGAACAGCCGCTATTTTAACTATTACTGGCTTTTTGTAATCGGTCGCTTCTTTTAAAGAAAAAACCAACTGGCGTAAATCTTCAATGGAATAAATATCGTGATGCGGAGCAGGGGAAATAGCATCGCTTCTTTCCGGAATCATCCTTGTACGCGAAATATCGCCTACAATTTTTGCACCGGGCAAATGCCCTCCTATGCCGGGTTTTGCACCCTGCCCAATTTTTATCTCAACTGCAACACCGCTGTTAAGGTATTCGGGGTGAACGCCAAAACGCCCGGAAGCAACTTGCACAATGGTGTTCTTGCCATAGCGGTAAAAATCCTCGTGAAGGCCGCCCTCACCTGTGTTGTACAATATGCCGAGTTTTTCTGCGGCCCTTGCCAAGCTCTCGTGGGCATTGTAGCTTATGGAGCCATAGCTCATAGCAGAAAACATTATAGGCATTGAAAGAGATATTTGCGGAGGGAGATTATTTACAATTTGCCCCTTTTCGTTTCTCTCAATATCTTGCGGTTTGGCTCCGAGAAAAACCTTTGTTTCCATAGGTTCACGCAAAGGGTCTATTGAGGGATTGGTAACTTGGGAAGCATTTATCAAAATTTTGTCAAAATAAACGGGATAATTTTCCGGGTTGCCCATACTAGAAAGCAACACCCCGCCGGAATTCGCTTGGCGGTAGAGCTCGTTTATGGTTTTGCCCGTCCAATTTTGGTTTTCTTTGTAGGTATTGTTGCTTTTGACAATTTTCAAAGCTCTTGTGGGGCATAGCGATACGCAACGGTGGCAATTCACGCATTTGGCATCATCGCAAACCATTTTATTTGAGTCTTCAAGATATTCGTGAACTTCGTTTGCGCACTGCCGCTCGCAAGCACGGCAAGAGATGCATCTGTCGTAATTTCTTGCAACTTCATAATCGGGATATAAAAAATTCACAGCCATTAAGCATCGCCTCCGTTTAAGCAAACAATAACCGGTTGGCCACCCTTGGGTGCCCATATATTATCAAGATTCGGTTCAATTATGCGAATTGCCGCTTCCTCGCTTGCTATGTAAACTGTATCGTCCTTTTCGCCAACCACCATGCTACGCAGTTTGAGCCTATCATTCAAAGCCATTACTCCGCCTTCAAAACCTACAAGAATAGAAAAAGGACCGTTTATGAGTTGCGCAGAAAACATCATACGCAAATATTCGTGAGTATCTCGCTCTTCCGGTTTCATGTTTTCTATTGTTTTCCAAAATGGCGCAGCTATCACCGAGGCAACCTCGTTAAGCGTAAGCCCTTTTTTTCTGTGAAGATAATCTATAATATAAGTGATTACTTCGGTATCGGTTAAAAGCGTGCATTTATAATCATACATCTCAATAGCACGCCTATTGGCATCGTAAGAGGAAATTTCCCCGTTATGCACCACGGAATAATCCAGCAAAGCAAAGGGATGGGCACCTCCCCACCAGCCCGGCGTATTTGTGGGGTAGCGGCCGTGTGCCGTAAAACACCAGCCCTCATACTCCTCTAGCTTATAGAACCGCCCAACATCTTCCGGGAAGCCCACCGCCTTAAACACGCCCATATTTTTCCCGCTAGAAAACACATAAGAACCTTTAATTTCCGTATTAACACGGAATACGCATTTGGTTACAAATTCCCGTTCGTCAAGCTGGCTGCTAGCAAGTTTGGTTTGCAAGGGGGTTACAAAATAACGCCAAATCAATGGCTCATCGGTTATCTCTTTAATTTTCCTTGTTGGAATTTTTGAAAGGTTTATAATATCAAAATGCCGTTCCAAAAATTCTTCGCATTCTTTCTTTACCAACACAGAATCATAAAATATATGCAAGGCATAGTAGTTCTTATACTCCGGGTAAATTCCATACGCCGCAAAACCACCGCCCAAACCATTGGAACGGTCGTGCATAACGGAAATAGATTTGATTATTGCCTCACCGCTAATGCGTTTCCCGGATTTGTTAATCATGCCCGATATAGCACAGCCAGACGGTATTCTTATTTGCCCTTCTCGTAACATAAATCTTTCTCCTTGCCTATGCCGTAATATAGAAAAAAACGCTGATTTTAAATCAGCGTTTTGTTTCTGCTTAATCCACGCTATTTAACAACTCTGCGTAAGTGGGCAAAGCCCAGTGTTTCCTTGCCACAAGCGTTTCCAGCCCGTCCACATCAACCCTAAGCTCTTTCATAGCGGTAAATACCTTGTCTCGGTATAAGCTGGCAAGATTTAGGATTGCCTGCTCCTCTTTGGCTTCTGAAATAGCGTTTTCAAGAGCTATGAGCTTTTTAAGCAAGCTGGCAGAGAGTTTTGAAATTTTATCCAGCAAATGTGCTTCTAGCGAAGAATCGTATTCTCCCCCGCAAGACTTTTTGCGAGCTAAAAGACCGGCTAACTCTTTTTGGTAATCTAAGCTTGCAGGAATTACCTTTCCCTTGACTATGTTTACCATGCTTAACGCTTCTATATTGAGCGTTTTGCAATAGGATTCCAAAAGAATTTCGTAGCGAGAATGAATTTCTGACTCTGAGAAAACGTGGTGCTTTGTGAACAAGCCTATGCTCTTTTGCGAAACAAAGGTAGGGAGCGCATCCACCGTGGTTTTGAGATTTAACAAGCCACGCTTTTGAGCTTCGGTAACCCATTCCTCGGCATAATTATTGCCGTTGAAGATAATCCGCTTATGTTCGTGGAAGGTCTTTTTTACAAGGGAAGCTAAATCGCTCTTGAAATCCTTGGATTTTTCCAAGCTATCTGCAAACTGCCGCAAAATCTCAGCAACCACTGTGTTCAAAACTATATTAGGCCCAGCAATAGAGAACGCAGAACCTAGCATACGGAACTCAAACTTATTGCCGGTAAATGCAAAAGGCGAAGTGCGGTTGCGGTCTGTTGTATCTTTGGGGAAATGCGGCAGCACATTCACGCCTATTTCCATTTGGAGCTTTTCCTTATTTTGATATTTTGCGCCGGCTTCAATCGCATCAAGAATTTCCGTAAGTTCATCGCCCAAGAACATAGAGATAATAGCCGGAGGTGCCTCATTAGCACCAAGTCTATGGTCGTTCCCGGCACTTGCCGCAGAAACTCTAAGCAGGTCTTGGTAGTCATCTATGGCCTTAATAACCGCAACAAGGAACAGCAAGAATTGTGCATTTTCATAGGGGGTTTCGCCCGGTTCCAGCAAATTTACGCCTGTATCTGTGGAAATAGACCAATTATTATGTTTGCCGCTGCCGTTGATGCCTGCAAAGGGCTTTTCGTGGAGCAAGCAAGCAAGGCCGTGGCGGTTAGCCACGCTTCTCATAATTTCCATGGTAAGCTGGTTATGGTCTGTGGCTATATTGGTAGTAGCAAAAACAGGTGCAAGTTCGTGCTGAGCTGGGGCAACTTCGTTGTGTTTTGTTTTAGCATAAACGCCGAGTTTCCAAAGTTCTTCATCAAGGTCTTTCATAAAAGCAGAAACCCTGGGCCTTAAACAGCCAAAATAATGGTCTTCAAGTTCCTGCCCTTTTGGTGGGGGTGCACCGAACAAAGTTCTGCCTGTATAGATTAAGTCTGGACGTTGCAAATACATTTTTTTATCGATAAGAAAATATTCCTGCTCCGGGCCTACAGTTGTAATAACGCGTTTTGCGGTTGTGTTGCCAAAGAGTTTAAGTATGCGTAAAGCCTGCTTATCCAAGGCTTCCATTGAACGCAAGAGCGGTGTTTTTTTATCGAGGGCTTCGCCGCTGTAGGAGCAAAACGCCGTGGGAATGCATAATGTGCCGTCTTTTATAAATGCGTAGGAGGTAGCATCCCAAATAGTATAGCCCCTGGCCTCAAAGGTAGCGCGCAAGCCACCGGAGGGGAAGCTGGAGGCATCGGGTTCTCCGCGAACAAGTTCTTTGCCGGAAAATTCCACTATTACCCTGCCGCCACCAACGGGAGATATAAAGCTATCGTGTTTTTCTGCTGTGGTGCCTGTCATGGGTTGGAACCAGTGCGTAAAGTGCGTTGCACCTTTTTCTGTAGCCCATTCTTTCATGGCATTAGCAACCACATTGGCAACGTCTAGTTCCAAATGGGTGCCCCGCGAGACAGTTTTTTTCAAGGCACGGTAAACATCTTTAGGCAACCGCGCCTGCATAACGGCATCGTTAAAGACGTTGCTTCCAAACAAACTCGGAATGTCTTTCATAGAACCTCCAAAAACAAAAAAGGCGTATGTTCCCTACGCTCGTTCTAAGACGACTATAGCAAACACACGCCCTTGTGTGCGGGACAAACCAATTTAGACCCCATAACTGTCCCAATAATCTAGGTGCCTGTAACCTGCAACCGCAAGCTACAGGGCAAAATATAGAAATTTTTTTGGGGCTTGTCAAGGGTGTAGGGGTGAAAATGTGTTGTTATTTGGGGGTATGCGTTAGAGTTTTAAAACTTCTCCAGCTTATGCAGCTTTGGCGTTTTGCGGAGAAGGCGTAAACCCCTATAGGTAACTGGGCGGGTAGTTAATTTGGACGGATAGTAAACATCAGTGTATATAACTTCCCTGCTTTTTATCTCGAATTTTCTAACGGTCCTTGCTGGCTCCATGTATTCTTCCAATGCTCCTAGTTTTCTTATAAAAGAACATTCGGGGATTAGATTAGAATTGCAAGATGATGACATAAAATCCCAGTATCCATTTTTATAAAAATATATAACTTCTTCTTTTGCGATGCCTATAATATCATAAAGCCCGAATCCGTTGGGCTGTTTCTTGGCTACAGGTTTTAAGCCAACAGGATTCACCCATTCGTAGCGGGAGACTGTTTTCAAATCCTCTTCGTCTCCCCAATGAAATTTAGTGGAAGCACCAGCGCGCATTAAAAAAAACCATTCTTCATCAAATGGATGCCTGTAGCCGGAAGCAGAAGTGTCTACAACAAAAAAAGCCGTTGGCCAGCCGCTTAAAGAATCCTGAATTTTTAAAGTGTCCAAGACTATAAAATTTCCGGCTTTTTTGGCATCGTAATCACTCTCGAGAATCATGCGGTATGCAGTGTCCAAACCCTCTTTTTTTGAG
>LIUI01000137.1 GCA_001462235.1 Fibrobacteria bacterium GUT307 | reverse complement strand
CCTTTTCCTGTCTTGCTCGGAGGATGTTAAACCAATAGACCGCATGAGCGCGGAAGATTTGGCCAACAGCCCGAGAATAGCCAAGGAAAAAATAAGCGGAGTGTCTCAGAAGGGTCCGTTTATAAAAGGCTCTTCTGTTGTAATACAAGAGCTGGACAAGAACCTAAATCAAACAGGGCTGTCTTTTCAAGGCACAACAGCAGACAACGAGGGGAATTTTGAAATAAAGAGCATTGAACTGGTTTCCCCTTATGTTTTGCTCAAAACCGACGGCTACTACTACAACGAGGTGAACGGAAACCAGTCCTCGGCACCTATCACGTTATATTCAATAGCAGACTTGGCAGACAAGAATAGTGTGAATGTGAACCTCCTTACCCATCTGGAATATGACCGTGTTCAACGGCTAGCAGGCACGGGCATGAGCGTTTCTCTGGCAAAAAAGCAGGCACAGCAGGAGATTTTGGGCGTATTCGGCATAAGTGGCACTTTTGCGAACAGCGAGGATATGTCCATATTCGGCAAAGACGACAATTCTGCGGCATTGCTTGCAATATCCATTCTTCTCCAAGGCAACAGGACCGAGTCCAGATTTTCGGAGTTGCTTACGGAGTTCAGCCAGGCCATCAAGCAATACGGTATTTGGAGCAATGAGGCAACCAAGGCAGAGATAGCTGATTGGGCGTCTGCTCTTGATTTGGCGGGCATAAAGCAGAAAATACTTAGCTGGCAGTTGTCTTTTGAAGTTCCTGCCTTTGAGAAATATGTTATGAATTACTGGTTTTTGAATTATAATTTAGGCGTTTGCGATTTGGCTAGCCAGAGCGTAGTCAAGAGCAACAGCAATCCTAGAAGCGTGAAATATGGCGTTGCGTATATGTGCCAGAACGGTATATGGCACGAGCATATTTTGTCGAGTTCGTCTAGTGGAGGAGCGTTGTCTTCGTCCAGTAGCGTTGTTTTGAGCAGTAGTTCAAGTAGTTCCTCTTTGTTGTCTAGTTCGTCTAGTGAGGAAGTGAGCAGTAGTTCTGTTAGTTCGTCAAGTAGCAGTAGTTCGAGCAGTTCGTCTTCGTTGTCTAGTTCGTCTGCCGTACCGAGTTCATCTAGCATTGCTCCAAGCAGTAGTTCGGCAACGCCGTCCAGTTCTTCTAATTCTGTAAGTTCTTCTTCTAGCATTGGCGGTAACGTTAGCACCTGCGGTGCTAATTTTAGAACCGTAGAGATAGGCACCCAAGTTTGGATGGCAGAGAATTTGAATTGCGATGTAAGCGGCAGCAAGTGCTACAATAATGAGCCATCCAACTGTGCTCAATACGGTCGTTTATATAATTGGGCAACAGCTATGGATCTTCCATCAAGTTGCAATTCAAGTACTTGTTCAGGTCAAGTACAGTCAAAGCATCGGGGTATTTGCCCTTTTGGTTGGCATATACCGAACGATAATGATTGGGATGCGTTGATGACTGCTGTTGGCGGTAGTGGTACAGCAGGCAAGCATTTGAAGGCTAAAGAAGGCTGGAATCCCTACAGCGGCATAGAGAACTTGGACACATACGGATTTTCTGCTCTGCCGGGCGGCTTCGGCGAGTCGGATGGCAGTTTCTTCAATGTTGGCGGCTACGGCCGCTGGTGGAGTGCTAGCGAGAGCAATAGCAACAACGCCTACTACAGGCGCATGCACTACAGCGGCGACGGCGCGTACCACAGCTACAGCGTTAAGAGTGCCTTTCTTAGTGTTCGTTGTCTCCAGGACTAAGCGGTTGGGGTGCTCTGTGAGCACCCTAGCCGCCGCCCATAGCGAAGCAAAGCGTAGCAATGGGCGAATACAAAGAATTGTGCCAATGGTGGCATAAAACCTGCCAAGCCTTGTGTCCCCAAAGGTTTGGTGGGGTAAAACAAAAACCCGGGGTGAAAGGAGAAGAAAGAAATGACAGTCTATTATCCCTACCTGATAAAAAAACATTACTGCAATGGAACTATTAACGTAACTTCAACAAATGCCTCTGAAAACTTGAAAAAAAAGTTCACAAGTTTTCTTGATGATTTTTATGAAGAAAACGGTAGTTTTGCCAGAATAAAACATGATACTAAAACGCAAACCGTTAGCGAGGGCATTGGCTACGGCATGATAATGATGGTTTATTTTAGCGATACCACCTTAAGTTATCAACCCGAATTTGACAAACTATGGGCTTATTACAATAAATATTTAGATCAAAAAGGTTTAATGAACTGGAAAATCGATGGCTTTGGCAATGCAATTGAATCTGGCTCCGCCACAGATGCAGAATTTGATGTAGCCTTTGCCCTTATAATGGCCCATTATCAGTTTGGGGACCAAAAATACCTCAAAGATGCTACAAATTTAATTGAAAAAATCCGTATAAATGAGATGGAAGCGAATGGTCTCCATAAACCTGGTGATATGTGGAACGACAAAAGAAATCCCAGTTATGTTAGCCCGGCTGCGTTTGAGCTTTTCATTGAGCTTTTCAAAGACTTGGACCAAGCCAGTTTTTGGAAAACAGCCTTAACTAGAAATTACGAGCTGTTAAAAAATAATCAAAACTTAAGCACCGGACTGTTTTCCGACTGGTGCCTTAATGACGGCTCTCCTGCCGAGGATAAAAACAGAGGCTTCTTAAAACATTATGGCTACAATGCGGCTCGCGTTCCTTGGCGTTTGGCTTGGGCCAATGCTTGGTATGGCCATCAAGAGGCAAAAACCTTGCTCGCAAACCTTGACGCAAGATTTTTAAGCAGCAAAAATGCTGCGGACATAGGAGGCCCCATACAATTGGACGGAAACATGGGCAATGACAAAAATTCGACATTTGTAGGGCCATTTACAAATGCATTTTCATATAGTTCCTCGAATCTACCGAAAATGAATAACTATTGGGAGACCTTAATTAATTTCAATGAAGAAACATATTATAATGCAGCTTTACAAATTTTAACAGGGCTTTTGGCAACCGGCAATATGCCAAATCTAAAAATCTGATGTTGAAACGGAGAAACAAAACCACTATGCGCAACACCCTAATCCTCCTCGCCGCCGCGGCAACACACGCCGCCAACACCCTAGCCGTCTTGGAAATAATCCCAAAAGCGGAAATCGAAGACATAAGCATAACCGAAGTTCGGCACCTAACCGACGAACTCCGCAAACAAGCCGTCCAAGCTCTCCCAAACAAAGGCTACACAGTCCTAACCAGGGACAATATGTTCGCCCTAATGCCGCCAGACGAAGAAGAAGCGGAATGCCTCGCAGAAAGCTGTGCAGTAGAAATAGGCAGAGCAATCGGAGCGGAATATATAAGCCAAGGAAGCCTCGGTAAATTCGGGAGCGAATTCAGCGTATCAATAGAACTCTACGAAACAATGAGCGGCAAACTGCTCGGTAGCATAGTAATGGAAAGCGGCGATATAAAAGGTTTGCTCACAGCCATAAGAGAACAAGCCAAGCCATTATTCGAAAGAATAATAGAAAGCAAAACCATAAAAATAGAAGACCCAACAAAACCAGACAACTCTCAATTCTCAACTCTCAACTCTCAACTAAACCAAGATTCCCCCAAAAAGAGCAGTACCCCAACATGGATAGCCATCAGCTTAGATGTTCTTGGTGCCGCCGCTCTTGGCTTTGGAATTTACCAGCATGTTCAAAAAGGCAAGCTTTACAAGGACTACAAAGACATGCCCCTTTACATGCCACAAAAAGAATACGATGCCGCATTGAAAAAGGTAAACGATGCACAAGACCTCCGAGATATAGGTTTTATAACAGGCGGCGTATTGCTAGGTTCAGGGATTGCGGTGCATATTTGGGTTTGGTGATTTTTCTATGTTACTACACATGGACAAAATGATAGCCGCTTTAAAAAATATGCCCGGAATTTTTGGCAATGCGTTTGAACTGCGCCACGATCCTCTATTGGAGGATATTTATGAAGATATAACGAATTTGGATAAATTGCAGTATATTGGACCAGAAATGGATAGAATGAATTTGCGAAACGATATACGCAATTGGGCCGGCGATTTTGGAAAGGCTTTCCAATCAGCAAAGCAGAAGCTGGGTGCATGAGCAATGGCAAGGCAACAACAAATGCAAGCTAGAACCGACAGCAAAGGTACGGCTGTTGGGATTATGGTTCAAGAAAGCCTTTTGCCTGTTCCGGAGGTGTAGCTGTTATTTTGTGCGTTCAGGCGTTCCTGAAATTCGGTCGCAACCAAAAACAGTAGCCGCCGCCAACCCTAACCCGATATTTTTCTATATTACACCCGTGAAATTGTCTGTTTTATTCCTAGTGCTTTTCTGTGCATGCCTCTATGCACAGCAAGATACCATCACTATGGATATTTCGGTTTCAACAGACAAGACCTTACCCATAGGGGTTATCAATTTTGATGTGGATAAAAGCGACGGAAGCAAACTGGAAGAATTGCCAGAAAAAACCCTTGCCAGAGACTTTCTGTTAAGCGGCCGTTTTACACCCGTTGAACTTGAACAATATGACCTATTCACGCTTTCAAAAGAATTAGCAAAGCACTATGTAACAGGAACACTTCTAATAAAAGACGGGCAGGCAACGCTGGAATGCAAACTGTATGCAACAACTTCCAGAGAATTGGTAACGGGTTTTGCCTACACAAGCTCTTTGGAGCAAATTCGCACATCACTCCACAAATGCACAGACAACTTGGTATATCAGCTTTGGGGTGTTCAAGGCTTTGCTTCTACGCAATTGGCATGGGTAAGCAGAATAGACGGCAAAAAGCAAGTAGTGGTTGCAGACTACGATGGCTTTCGCAAAAGGCAAATAACCAAACACAGCAGCGTAAATTTTTTGCCGGCTTGGAGCACAGACAATTCAAAAATATATTTCACAAGTTTAAGAAACGGCAGAACTCAAATTTTTGAGAGAACCTTATCCGGCAACATGGATAAACATCTTTTCCCTCAAATAGACCAGGCTTTTGGTCCATCCGTAAATCCCAAAGACGGAACCTTGCTTTTTTCGGTAATAGGGCAAAACGGCACGGATATTTGGCAGGGCAACCCGCAAACCGGGAATGCAGCTCGCCTTATTTACACCGCAAGCATAGAGGTAAGCCCTTCTTGGAGCCCGCAAGGGACGGCTTTTTTATTTTCAAGCGATAAAGGCGGGCAACCGCAAATTTACATGGCTTTAAAAGACGGCAGCGATGTTCAGCGGGTCTCTTTTTTTGGCAGATACAACGAAAGCGCAGTATGGTCTCCGGATGGCGAACGCATTGCTTACTGCTCAATGGATAGCGGAAATCTCAATATTTACACAAGTGCCATAGACGGCAGCGATGTTCGCAAACTAACATCCGAGGGCAACAATGAACGCCCAACTTGGTCTCCAGACGGAATGGCAATAGCATTTTCAAGCAACCGTTCCGGTACTTCTCAAATTTATATTATGCGTCGGGATGGCAGTGGTGCCACTCGCATAACAAACACGGGCGAAAATTCTTCGCCTGTATGGTCAAACCCAATCAAAGGAGGAATCCCATGAAAACAACAGTCCCATTCATTGCAATCGGTTTTAGCCTTGCTCTTTTTGCTTGCGCAAAAAAACCACAGCCCGTGGAGGTAGAACCACCACCACCGGTAGAGGAAGAGCCGGTAGCTAGATACGAGCCGCCACCACCACCTCCACCTCCACAGGAAGACCCTCTGGAAGCGGAACGCCGTCGCTTGGAAGAACTTATGAACAGAATAATGTCAGACGACATTTATTTTGAGTTCGACCAATCTACCTTGACTTCACAGGCAAGGGACATCTTAACGGAAGTTGGCGGTATTCTAAAACGCGAACAACGTTTCACGGTTTTGACCGAAGGCCACACCGATGAACGTGGAACCGAAAACTATAACATAGGGCTTGGAATGCGCAGAGCAGAATCCGTGGTAAAATTCTTGGTCAATTTTGGCGTTGCTTCAAACCGCTTAACAAAGGTTAGCCACGGTGAAGAACAACCTAAGGCTTCTGGCAGCTCGGAAGATGCTTGGGCACAGAACCGTCGTGCCGCATTCAGAGTTCAAATAAAAAACTAACACGGTTAGGAGAGGTACCTCTATGAAATTTCTTTTTTTGCTATTCTGCCTTGCGCTTACAATGCTTTCTTCCTGCTCAAGCATGACTATATTGCGTACAAAAGAAATCAAAGAGGCAACCGATGCTTCTGCTGCCAGCGTGAACAGGCGCCTGGATTCTCTTGTGCTTGTAATAGATTCCCTAAAGTTTGAACAGTCAAAGAATATGTCTCGCTTAAAAGCAGACTTTTCGGAATTAAATTACAAGATAGGCGAACAAGGCAATAAAACCGAAGCCCGCATGGAAGAGATAAGCTACCGCCTAGACCGGATTTTGGGACTCTCGCAGCAAAAAACCGGGGCAAAAAAAACTACCGGAAAAGAGAAACCAAACGAAAAGACTCAAAACAGCGAAATGGAAGCCTTATACAATACATCGCGTTCTGATTATCTAAAAGGCGAGTATGCCGTAGCCTATAATGGTTTTAAGGAAATATACGAAACCCTTAAAACCGGAGAAATGGCAGAAAACGCCTTATACTGGATGGGAATGTGCATGATGGATGCAGGCAAAAAAGAAAACGCAGAGACTCTTTTCAAAACTCTTTTGGATAAGTATCCTCAAAGCTCAAAAGTTTGCGCAGTAAATTTCAAGTTGGCAAGCATGGCAGAAGAAGCCGGCAATAAAGCCAGCCAAAGGGCATATTTGGAAAAACTTTTGGGAACAGAGCATTGCGTAGCCAGCAACGAGTTTCAAAGAGCAGCAGATATTTTGCCAACTCTTTGATCACAGCCTAAATGATCTAAATAGCATTGCAAGGGCAACCGTGCCGTAGATTATATGCCCAATCCACGCACCAAGCCACGGCTCTAAAATGCCGTTTTCGCCCATTTGCAAACCAACCCGCACAACTATATAATAGCTGAATGTCATGATAATGCCAATACCAAATTGCTGGCTCAAAGAACCGCCCCGCTTGTATTTGTGAGAAAGAGAAAGAGCAATTATCAAAGTTACCAAAGCGGTTACAGGCCCTGAATACTTAAAATGCCATTGGGTTTCCATTTTTTGCGTCTCTTCGCCGCTACGCTTCAAAATCTCAATTCTTCTGCTTATCTGTTTTGCACTCATTTCTTCATGGCTTTGCCTTTCGTTTATTATATCTTCCGGCAAAACGCTGGTTTGCTTTTTTATATCCAATGTATTGAATTTGTATGCAGTTAAATCTCCATTTTGGGAAAAATATCTTGCCCAGCCGTCAAATAAAACCCAAGACGCAGAAGTATCTACCCATTCTATTTTTTTTGCATCATAGCGGGCAATGGGTTTGCCGTTATCTTGCAAAACTATAGAGATTTGCTCGCCCTTTTTCTCTACGCCGTTGTAATACTTAAAATACCAGTCCGAATGGTCTGAACCTATGAATATGAATTGATGCTTTTCCTTTATTCTTGGGTTTTTTCTTTGCTCCATTCTGGTTTCTGCAATTTCAAGGCGGCGGTAGTTTGCATCTGGCAATATGATTTCACCTATGGCAAAGAGCAGTATAGTTATTACCACGCCTGTTGCAAGAGCCGGCAAAAGTATTCTGAAAGGCCCCCTACCTGCACCCTGCATTGCAGAGATTTCCAAATGCCTTGCCATAGCACCAATACTGGCTATTGCGGTTAGCATTAACGCAACAGGCGAAACTAGGTAAATTATATACGGCAAATAATTTAAATAATATTCGGCAACCTGCCCCATCCCTCTCAAAAGCCACATCTTTATATTGCCTACAAAATCTATTATCCCAAAAACCAAAACACTGCCTATGGTTATTAAGGTAAAGGATTTCAAAAAATTTCCAAACAGGTAAAGGGAAAATTTCATCGCCGCACAACCCGCCAAGTTAAGAATAAACCTATTGTACCGATTAACGCATTGCAAGCCCACATAGAAAGTGCTGGCGAAATGATTAAACGAGTTGCTAAATTTTCCCCGCCTATCA
Source organism: Fibrobacteria bacterium GUT307 (assembly GCA_001462235.1). Classification (GTDB taxonomy): domain Bacteria; phylum Fibrobacterota; class Fibrobacteria; order Fibrobacterales; family Fibrobacteraceae; genus Fibrimonas. Next base: position 6,904 of record LIUI01000137.1, on the reverse strand, counting down.
AACATACCCAATAAACCGCAAAAAATCCAAGGCTATAAACCGTGCCAGGACCAATGCCGCCTCGCCTAGCTATTATGCCAAGCGGTGCACCTATAAGGGCAAAAACAACGCAAGCAACAGCGGTGCTTATTTTTTTGTGTATTTCAACCATGTATTGGGCTATTTGCCTAGCATAAGCATCTCGCCTAGTTTCCATCCTATTTATTTGCCCTAGAATATCTGTCTCTTCTTTTTTTACAATTTCCACTGTTTTGGTACGCTTTTGCGTATCTGGCACAATTTCTTTATTCCTAAATTCTTCCGGCAAAATGGTATCATTTTTAAGAATGTCTATTAAGTTATTTGTATTTCTCCAAACGTATGGTTCAAAATCTTTAACGAGTTTTTGAAGATTGCCTTCTGCCTCTTCCTTGGCTTTAATCATATCTTCTATGGGCATTTCACGGCTGCTCCTGGATTTATTATCTGTGCGTTCAAAGCGGTCGTCAATATTCTGCACGGCAAAATCCTGATTTGCAAAGCGAATTCTAAAATACCTCTCCGGGTCTTTGGGGTCTGCAAAGTGGTTTTCGCCGTTTTTCAAATGAAGCATCAAAGTTGCACCCATATCCACATATTCCATGGAAGCACTGTCTGCTGTTATCACCCGCGGGTAACTGCCGCCTATTTCAAAAATCTTTATGCCGTAAAGCACAGCGCTTTGGTTATCTATACGTGAAACCCAAATTTGAATACCAGGGAACTGATTTATGAGTTTGCCTTCATCTATCATTGCGTGCGGTCTTTTGCGGGTAATGGACTGCATAAGCATTGCGCTGCGATAATTAGCTTCCGGTAAAAGCCAGTTGTTGAAAATAATCAAAAGCATCATAAGCAAGGCAGAAAATATCAAAACAGGCCGCATGAGCGAGAGCGGAGAAATACCAGCCGCCTGCATAGCGACAATTTCCCTATCTGCGGAGAGCCGCCCAAAGGTCATCAGGGTGGCAGCGAGCACAGACATTGGCACAGCAAGCCCCACCATCCAAACTACATTGAGTGCAAAAATTTCCAGAACTATTTGCGCGGGAATTCCTTTTGAGAGAACTTTATCCAGCACCTCAACCAAAAAATTTATCACGAATAAGAACGTGGTAACAAAGAGTGCCGCAAAGAAAGGGGCAATGTGTTCTTTGAGGACATAGCGGATGAGGATCATTGAAGTGGAATGTAGAAAATTTCTAGTTTCTTCCCATGTTGCTATACCACGGAAGCAATTTGCCAATAGAAAAACCCCTGCTTTTACCGGAAAACCACCCTACTTACTTTGGTACAGGGTTCTATACAACCGATAATTACGGACACGCCGCCAACTTTGCCAACATGACTGTTAAAACACGCGGCAATACTCCCATAGTCAATATATACGAATTTAACGAAAATGAAATTGAAGAATATTTAATTTTACAATTTGAAACCCCCAGCGCAGATTGGCTGCATTTTGTTGCGAATAACAGAAAATCAAAACCCATTGAGAAAAATTTTGATTTGATCATAGGCCCCTTGGCAGATGATTACGCTTATGAAACGATAATCGCTTTTGAAAACGGAATTTACAACGAACAAGAAACCTTAAAAAAATTGCAATCCAGAAAATTATACGATCAATATGTATTCAAAACCCAAAACATTATTGACAAATTGATATTCAAGGGGGTAAAGAATGTTTGACTTCCCCCTCTTTGCTGCTGTGCTTTGGCGACTTGGTTATATTATAGATTCAAAAACGCGGCTTGCTCCAAAAAAAAATACGCATTTCACTACCCCGCTTTTGGGCATTGGGAGTTTGCTTGCGGGGGGAGCAGGCAAAACGCCATATACGGCATTTTTAGCAGAGCAATTTAAATCGCAGGGATTTAATGTTGCTATTTTGTGCAAAAATACAGGTGATGAAAATTTGTGGTTTGCAAAAAAAGGTTTTGAGGTCTTTACAGGAAATCGCTTTGAACTTTGCAAAAAACTGGATGGCAAATTTGATGTTTTAATAAGCGACGATGGTTTGGAAGACCGCAGGCTTAGCCATGCTTTTTGGATCTGTTTAACATGGGGCGAACGTGCGGAAAGTTTGCGAGACATAATTCCCCACGGAAATTGCCGCAGTTTGTGGAAAGACCATCCAGAAATAGGCTGCGTAAAAAAATGTGCAATGGAATGGGAAAGCACGGCAAAAACAGCAGATATTATTTTTTCAATGAAATTACCTATAAATGCAACCGGCGAAATTTTGCCAAAAAATTCAGAAATAACCGCTATAGCAGGCATTGCACGCTCGCAAAGATTTTTTGAGGGGTTGCAAAAAAATTACCATATAGCAAAAAAAATAGATTGCCCGGATCATTTTAACATTCAAAAAAAAGCAGAGGAAGCATTAAAATTGAGTTTGCCCATTGTGTTAACCGAAAAAAACGCAATCCGCTTGCCAAAGCAGTTGCTGGAAAATAAAAATGTGTTTGTGTGCGGGGTTAACATCTCTTGTTTTGAGCCAAATTTGAGGTTTTTTACCTAATTAAGGCTTTTTCCCTTGACAAGAGGCACTCTTTTTTACTATATTTTGTACTGATTTACATTGGCAACTCTGCCATCGCTCACAAAATAAGAGGAGTTTTACCTTTGGCACCACGTTCTAAACAATTGCTATCAGACGAAGTTCCGCAAGATGCAGAGCTTCCTAAAGAAACCAAGGATATGCTGGAAAACCTTGGCATAAAAAAATCTCATAAAAAAGCAGCCCCTGAGCAGCAGGAGCAGGAAGCTGTACCAATACCAGAAACCATGCTCCCACCCGGCGTAATGGTACCGGATATACCTCCGCCACCAAATGCAGAAGCAGTGGCAGAGCTGCCTGGCCAAGCTCAAAATAACGGAGAAGCCGGATTTGCCCGCCAACAACCGCAAAGAAATTTTGGGAATAATGGAGGCAATGGAGGCAATGGGAATAACAACAATAAAAGGCAGCAATTCCAAAATAATAACAACAATAGGTTTGGCAATAACAACCAAAACCGCAAAAACAACAGGAGTTTTCGCCCATACGTAGAAGAAATAGCCCCGGAAGACATTCCAAAAATAGACAAAGAGTCCATAGACAAGGCTAGGAACGAATGGGCTGCCCTGCGGGCAAAAAATATGCCTGAGCTGCAAGGTATAGCAAGGGAGCTTAACCTGCCGGATATCAAGGTTATGCGTAAACAAGCCTTGATTTATCGTATTTTAGAAGCAAAAGCCGCCGCCACAGAGGGAATGCCCATATACACGGAAGGGGTTTTGGAAATAATAAACGAAGGCTACGGCTTTTTACGCAACTCAGACCACAATTATTTATCTGGTCAAGATGATATTTATGTAAGCCCAAATTTAATCAGATTCTACGAACTCAAAACCGGCGATACCATAACCGGGCAAGTTCGCGCACCTAAGGAAAAAGAAAAATATTTTGCCCTTACTTGCATAGAAACCATCAACTACAAAGACCCAGACAACGCCAAAAGGCGCGTTGCTTTTGAGCATTTAACACCCCTGCATCCCTTTGAGCGTATAAATTTGGAATACGATACATCCGAGCTTTCAACAAGAATAATGAACCTATTTACCCCCATAGGCAAGGGGCAGCGCGGAGTTATTTTAGCACCGCCTCGCACAGGTAAAACCGTTCTTTTGCAGCACATAGCAAACGCCATAAGCAAAAACCACCCAGAAATCAAACTAATGGTTCTGCTAATAGACGAACGCCCGGAAGAAGTTACGGATATGCGCAGGAACGTAAAAGGCGAGGTTTTGGCATCCACATTCGACGAACCTCCGGAACGCCATACCCAGGTTGCAGACATGGTTTTGGAAAAAGCCAAAAGATTGGTAGAACAAGGTGATGACGTTGTAATACTTTTGGATTCCATAACACGCTTTGCAAGAGCCAATAACGTGGTAATTCCTCATTCCGGAAAAATACTTTCCGGTGGTGTGGATGCCATGGCAATGCAAAGGCCAAAACGCTTTTTTGGAGCAGCACGCAAAATTGAATTCGGCGGTTCGCTTACCATTATAGGAACAGCCCTAATAGAAACCGGAAGCCGCATGGACGAGGTAATCTTTGAAGAGTTCAAAGGCACAGGCAATATGGAACTTGTTCTAGACCGCCGCATCGCAGAAAAGCGTGTATGGCCAGCTATAGACATATTCAAATCCGGCACTCGCAAAGAAGAACTTTTGCTTTCAGAAACCGAACTTCGCCATGTTTGGATTTTACGCAGATTCCTGCAAGACCACACTCCGGTTGAAATTATGGAACAGATCCAAAAGCAGATGAAAAATCACAAGAACAACGAAACATTTTTAGCAGCAATGAAGGAATAAATAATATGTTGCTAGCAAAAAAAATATTTTTCATAGGTGCTGGCAATATGGGCGGTGCTATTTTGCATGCTTTGGCAGAAGATGCCCCCCATTCACTATCTTTTTACGAGCCAAACGATGAACAGGCAAACAGAGTCGCAGAAAAAAGCAAAGCAGAAAAGGTAATCTCCATCCGTGAAGGGCTTTCAAAAGCAGATGTAGTGTTTTTGTGCGTAAAGCCTCAGGTTTTCCCAAAAATCTCCGGCAGCCTATCTTCGCTAAAAGAATCCGGTAAAAATCTTGTTATAGTTTCCATTATGGCAGGTGTTACACTAGATGCTTTGAGGGGAGTATTTTCTCCGCAAGAAAAGGATATCCAAATTGTTAGGGCCATGCCGAATATTGCTGTAACAGCAAAAAGAGGCACCGTTGCCATAGCAACGGATGGCGTTGAAGAAAGCGTTTTGCGAGAAGTTGAGTTTCTGTTTTCAAAGTGCGCAAGCACTGCAAGGGTTCTTGAAAGCCAAATGGATGCGGTAACAGGGCTTTCTGGCAGCGGCCCTGCCTTTGTTTTTCAATTTATAGAAGCCCTTGCTATGGGCGGCGTTAAAATGGGTTTACCAAGAGATGTGGCAATAAAGCTCGCATTATCCACGGTGAGCGGTGCAGCAGAAATGCTAAGAGAATCAGAACTAAACCCTGGCGAACTAACGGCAAATGTATGCAGCCCCGCTGGGACAACAATAGCCGGTATGCAAGAACTTGAAAACAGAGCATTTAGAGGAACGGTTATGGCAGCGGTTGAAACTGCAGCAAAACGCTCTGCAGAACTGGGGAAAAGTTCAAAATGAAAATTGTTATATTCGCATTGTTACTTATTTCTGCACTACATGCAGCAACAGGGCCAAGCCCCGGCCACCTTGCCATGTGCTCCGGCGTTAAACAATGTTTGAATTATGATTTTCCTCAATGCAGCACAGTAGAAAAAAAGCCTAATCCGGATATTAAATATAACGCCGAATTTTGCGCGCCTTATTTAGAATTGAAGCAACGTGGTTTGCAAGCAAGCGATGGCAGAGCTCATGATTTATACCGCTATTTGGGGCGGCAATACAGGGTTATCTATAAACTCAATGGAAAACTTCCTGTTTCAAAAGGAACAATGATGTATCTTTTTGACAATATGGAATTCACAGCACAATTAGTTAATGCCTACAGAAAAACCAAATACACAATAAAATACGACTCCCCGGATAAAAAATATTTTAGCGGTGATAACGGAGACAATCTATTTGGCAGTTTTGTATGGCTATTAAACGACAGCGCAGGCACAAAGCCCGGAATGCACCATGTATTTTTTGGCAGAGGCAGAACAAAAATTCTAGCATGGAAACTGCACGGAACAGCAACCGCAATTTTAGACCTAAAAGAAGTAGGCAAAGATTCCGTTGCTTACGAATTTCGCGCCATAGTTTCGCCAAGCGGCGCAGTGCTGAATTCCATCATGAATATGAGCGTTTTCAACAACGTGGTTAAGGGAAAAATAAAAGAGATTATAGACAACATTGAAAAGGCAGCACATGAATTTTCCAAAGGCAATCGCACGCCTATTTTAAATTATGCCCCCCTTAAGAACCAAAAATGGAAAAAGAATTTACAAGATTTTGAGACGGTTGTTAAATCCTCTCATTGAAATATCTTATAATCCTTATGCGTAGGCTCTGATTTCATCGCAGATGGGGGCAATCATCGCAGCATTGGGCGTTGCAGGCAACGCCCTTTCTTTCGCCATGAAATTCGCATTTTTCACCACGAAATCAGGGTAGGAAAAACATTTCACAGAATTGTATTCAAATATTGTTTTTTCCACAAAATTGGGTTATTGCGTATATATGTTGCGATTCTTGCGAATTCCGTTTCGCTACGAATTATGTGTTCGTAATAATTCCGTTGCCAAATAGGTACGGTGATGTTCGGTGCGCTGTGTTCGTGAATTTGTTTTGACACGGATGATTTGTACGAACGGATAATTGTTGGCAATGTCCCGGATTTCGGGGAAATATTTGACATTACGTTGCAGGCAACGTTTACTGCCCCCATAACATTACCCGCAATTTTCAATATTGCGTGTATATGGTTTGGCATTGCAATAAATTCGCATAATTCAACATTTGAATGGTGCAAAGGCAATTCATTCCATGTATTGTTTGCGATTTTACCATATTCATTCAAAATCATTTTTTCATTGACAATCTCACCGAACAGGCATTTGCGATCTCGGCAGCATATTGTAACAAAATACCCTCCCGTATTGGCATAATTGTAGCTACGTAAACGTATGGAACGCCTGCTGTGCAAATCTGGATTATATTTCATACCCAATCTCCTTTTTTGGTTCCTCTATATACTTAGACGGAAAAAACGGGGAAAAAGTTCAAAAAAAGTGAAAAAAACTTAACGTTTCCCAAAAAAAAATCTATATTTACAATAATGTCGTATAACACCCTAAATCAAGCAAAAGGAGTTTGCAGTGCAG
>LIUI01000136.1 GCA_001462235.1 Fibrobacteria bacterium GUT307 | reverse complement strand
TATTACGCATTCCGACTAGGGCAATACTATGGACAAAGGGAATTCTTGGCCTGGATACAAAACCGTCTCGCAGTTGTCTTAAAAAAGTGATTAAAGTTCCGTTACTCAAACAGTCGGCTTCATCAAAGAGAAGCACCAAGGGTCTGTCCAAAGCCTCGCAATATTCAGTTAAGGACATTTTCAAAACATTTGCAAAATCTTCGTAATCCGCATTGTCTGCAAAACTACTTGGCAATTTTTGCAATTTCAATTCCTGCTTTATTTTTTTCACTATGGAAGGAATGCCTACTGATTCCTCTTTTAAGTTTTGCATTGATTCCAGCGAACAGTATAAAACATAAAATTCACCTTCTGCAATTAATTTGTCTGCAATGTTAAACAAAAGCGTAGTTTTCCCGCTTTGCCTTGCAGCATGGATTACAAAATAGTGTTTTTGGTTTATTAAATCCATCAATTCTTCACCGGAATCGCGCAAAGGGTCAAGCATGTAATGTTCGCTTGGATGGCAGGGGCCAGCGACGTTGAAGTATTTTTTTGGCATTATGGTAAATATAGTAAATACCGCCTAACACCCAAAAACAGTTATCTTTTTCCCTGCTTCCTCAACTTCCTTAACATACAGCTTCTCGTCCCAGCTCTTGCTCGCATCCCGGTCAAAAAGAACAAGCCAGCCCTCATTTGTGCCACACTTATCCATATACGTAGAAATCTGGGACAAATCTTTGGCTTTTTCACTCCTCAATATCTTCAGTTCTATAGGGTATTTCTGATTTTCCCATTCAATGCAAATATCGGCACGTTTTGTGCCCAAAGCCATTTCTCTTGTGATATCGCCGCCACCGTTGATAACGCGCTGTAAAAAAGCCTGAATAACCAAATGAGGGGCCGCCTCTTTGTATTCATAAAAACCTTCCTCGTACAAATCAACCCATATCTCGCTGTTCTCGCGCCAAAAACTCTGAAAATCTCGGAGCAAACAATTCACATCTATTTTGTTGCCTACCACATACTTTGGAAGGTTAAAGTCTGGTTTCTTGTTCTGGATTGCTTCCTGCGCTGTTTGGTTTATGTACCTGACTATCACTTCCGCATAAATTTGATTTGCCGGCTCCACCTTTCCATTGGAAGTCTTTATCAAACCCAAATCTTTAGCATACAAGTAGTTATCGGTTGTTTTGTCAACATCATCGCCCAGAATCAAGGGCTGTATTACCTTGCGAATTCTCTCCTCTTTCAATCGCTCCATTAGGCTGTCAAAATGAGTGGGGCGTTTGAGGATTAAAGTGTTTATTGCGGTCTTTGCCATATCCTGCGTTATGGGTATGGTGTAATCTTTTTTGCATATTTTTTCCACACACTCCCTTGCTATTGCATTCACAAGCCAAGGTTGCCCGCTTGTTTGCTCAAAAATGTAATCCACCGCTTGCGGCTCAAAAACTTGGCCTGTCTCTGCGGTGTGCTGGGAGTAAAGCTCTAAAATATCTTCTTTGGTAAATGTATTTATTGACAATGCTTCCGTTACAATGTTAAATGGGCTGGAGCTGCCTAGGGTGGCAGAATCATCTCTTATGCGGGCTTTGTAGTCTCTGATGTTTCGCATTCCGACCAATGCTACGCTGTGGACAAAGGGAACATTATGCCTGCTTATGTAGCCTTCCCGCAACTGCCTTAAAAAAGTGATTAAGGTTCCGTTGCTCAAGCAATCCGCTTCGTCAAAAAGTATAATAAGGGGCTTGTCAAGCGAGCGGCAATAATCAACAAGGCTATCATTAAATACTGTGGATATGTTGTTGTAATTGGCATCTTTTGCGAAGCCTTTTGGCAAACCTTGATTCCTTGCACAGGATTCTATTTTTTGGACTATTCCTGGTATTCCTTTTTCCGGCTCGGTAAAATCTTGTAAGGCTTCCAAAGAGCAGTACAAAACATAGTATTCATTCTCAGCTTTTATTTTATCCGCAATATTCAACAAAAGCGTAGTTTTCCCGCTTTGTCTTGCTGCATGGATTACAAAATAATGTTTTTGGTCTATTAAACCCATCAATTCTTCGCCGGAATCGCGCAAAGGGTCGAGCATGTAATGTTCGCTTGGGTGGCAAGGGCCGGCAACATTGAAGTATTTTTTGGACATTGTTACAAATATAGTAAACGATAAAATTTCTATCTTACTCCCATGCATTACGGTAATATCTCCTCATACCAAACTGGTGTTTTAGTTCCCTTGTTTTCTTTGCGTTCCAAAGAAAGCGTTGGGGTTGGTGAATTTTTAGACCTTATCCCCTTTGGGGAATGGGCAAAAAAATGCGGGCTGGACTTGATTCAACTCTTGCCTGTGAACGATACAGGCGAAGAATCCAGCCCCTACAGCGCAAGAAGTGCTTTTGCCCTTAACCCCGTTTATATACGCTTGCAAGAAATTGACGGCGCAAAGGAAATTTTAGGGGACAAGCCTGCCAAAGAAAATAAAAAGTTTGCAAAGCAACCCCGCATCCCCTATATCGATGTGGTTCGCTACAAACGCCATGCCCTCAGGGTGGTTTTTAATGCAAAAAAAGATGAAATAGCGGCAAATGAGAATTTTAAAAAATGGGTTGAGCAAAACGAATGGGTTAACTCATACTCCGAGTTTTGCGCACATAAAGCAGAAAATCATGAGGCATCTTGGAAAGACTGGCAAAAAAAAGTTAAGTTAAAAGAAGACGATGTTCTCTTTCAAAAATGGATGCAATGGGTTGCAGAAGAACAATTCTTAAAAGCAGTAGGCGAACTCAATAGGCTTGGCGTTCGCTTAAAAGGCGATATTCCCATTTTGATAAACGAAGATAGCGCAGATGTTTGGCATTATCCGCAATTCTTCAGTTTGGATAACCGTGCAGGCGCTCCGCCGGATATGTTCTGCTATAGCGGGCAAAACTGGGGGTTCCCAACTTATAAGTGGGATAACCTTGAAAAGGAAAATTTTAGCTGGTGGAAAGCTAGGATTAGGCAAGCGGCAAAATTTTACCACGCCTACCGCATAGACCATGTCTTGGGCTTTTTCCGTATATGGGTAGTGCCAGAAACAGAAGTCACCGGAATTTTAGGGCATTTTGTTCCCTCTGTTCCTATTTATATGGACGAAATTTTGCAAGCCGGCATACCAAGGGAAACCGTGCATTATCTAAATCTTACAAATTATGGCGAAGAACAACTCAAAAATGGTTTTGGCTCTGTTGCAGACAATATAAAGCAAAAATATTTTGAACCTTTGCCAAATGAAAACAGTCGCTATGTTTTGCGCAGTGAATACCGTTCCGAGCGTGCAATAGTATCTTTGGAAGAGGAACAGAGCATTAAGGATACCTTGTTGAATGGCTATTGGAATAGGGTGTTTGTGCCAAGTAGCACCGAAGAACATCTTTGGCCATACTGGTATTGGTATAACGCTCCCGTGTTGCTTACATTGCCCGAACACGAGATAAACGCTATAAAAAACATAATCAAAAACAACGAGACAAAGCAAGAAGATTTATGGGGTGAGAATGGCCGTAAACTTTTGAGCGTTCTTTCCAAGGAAGTAGATATGCTTGTATGTGCAGAAGATTTGGGTGCTGTGCCAAATTGCGTGCCGGGCATTTTGCAAGACTTGGGAATTTTGGCACTCAGGGTTGAGCGGTGGACCCGCGACTGGAAGGAAGAAGGCAGCCCTTATATTCCGCTTTCGCAATACCCCCGCCTTTCTGTTTGCACAACCAGCAACCATGATTCTTCCACGCTTTTGGGGCTTTGGAACGAGCACGATTTTGACAGAGATTTTTACTGGCAGCAGCACTTTGGGCAAAGCGGCAAAGCCCCTGCGGTCTTGGATGCAGAATGTGTAAAGCAGATAATAAAAAACCTATTCTTTTCCAATAGTTTGCTTGCCATATTGCCGCTTCAAGATTTCATGGCTCTTTCACCAAAATTCATCCCGCAAGACCCGGAAATAGACAGGGTAAACACCCCCGGCACCATAGGCTCTCAAAACTGGAGCTGGAAAATGCCGTGCTTGCTGGAAGAACTGCTATCAGAAACGGAGTTGAGCGAATGCATCGGGGAACTCTCGAGGATTAGGAGAGAGAGGAATTTGGAATAAAAACCTCAAAATCATAATCGCACATATTGTGCTCGTCTTTAAAGTTGCTCACGCTGCTTATTTTGCAGAAATCCTTTTCAAATTCCGGCATATATGTGTTGCCTTCAAAAATTCCATGCACCCTTGTGATGTAAAGTTTTTGGCAAAAGGGCAATGCCTCTCTGTAAATCTCTGCACCGCCTATCACAAAACATTCGTCTGTGCCGGTTTCTTTTGCAATTTCAAATGCTTCTTTTAGCGAATGCGCAATCTTTAAATTTGCATTTGCAAAATTCATATTTCTGGTAAGCACTATATTTGTTCTGCCGGGGAGAACTTTGCCAATGCTTTCAAAATTTTTCCTTCCCATTATTATAGGATGGCCAAGAGTTGTTTTTTTGAAAAACTGCAAATCTGCCGGCAAATGCCAAGGCAGTTTATTGTCTTTTCCTATTACGCCGTTCTCTGCAACTGCAGCAATTAAAGAGATTAACACAAATTAAAACTTAACCGATGAGCTTATTCCAAAACCCGGATTATTATGCCCTTCTGTTATGGCATAGCTTATCCAGAGTGATAAATCCATGCCTGCAGTTGGGTAAATATAGCCTGTTGGAGCTATTAAAAACCAATCGTCTTCTTCTGGTTTGTGCCATTCAAAACCAAGACCCATGCTAAATTTTTTGTTAAAGGAATAAGAGGGCTCCACGTAAATGAGTTTTTCATCGGAAGAGTAGGTATCTTCAATGGTTATAGGAACATCGCTATCTGCATCGGATAGCAAAGCCCAGTAGCATGTGCTTGCTAGGCTAAAGCTCTTGTAGTTAAAGCTAGGTTCAAGGGTAAAGGTATTTACATAACTGTCGCTTCTTGGGTGAATGCCATAAACGGCACGGATAGCGTAATTCAATTCGGTATAGCTGCGGGAGTAGTTGGCATCTATGCCAAAGGTATAGCGATGGTCGCGGCCGCCGCCTTTTATAAAGTCCAGCATTGGGGCTATGGTAAATTTGTTGTTCACTTGATTTATGCCCGGAATGGGAATTGCGTAGCTCAAAGCGACTCTGCCGGATTTATTGTTTTCATTGCTCGCGCCCACATAAACATATCCTTCGTCCCCAAATTTCACACCCACGCCGCGCATTCCCTGGGTTGTTAGAACAGCAGCGTAGTAATCTGCATTGCGCCAATAATAGTAGTTAAAACTTCCAAAGGAATAAAAAAGGTCTCCAAAGATGAATGTAAGGTCTCTGCTCACAGTCCATTCCAAAGAAATTCCGTCAAATTCAAATGGAGTCCAGCGGTCCGAGTCTATGGGAGCGGCTTCGTCTCTGTGGCGAATTCTTGAGTACTCGCCGGAACCGGGTACAAGGCTTTTAGAGGCGGCTCCAACAATAGCACGCACGTTTTCGTCCATATCTACGTTCATTTGTATCCGCAGGTCGTGGTTTGCGGCATTATTGACCTTAAAATCCTTTTCTAGATAATTTCCGTAATCGGCTTCTAGAGTTCCTTCAAAAGAGACGTCCGCAGCAAAAGCCGCACAAGTAAGCAAAACAATAATAGGTAAAAAACGCATAGTGGGGTAATATAGAAAATTTCTACATTATTCTCCAAATGAAAATTCCCATCTATGTGGCTGTTGCCGTTGTTGCCCTTGCTTTAGACCAAATTACCAAATTTTGGGCAGATTCCCACACTCTTGGCTGGAGCGTGCCTATTATAGGCGATTTGCTTCGCTTCACTCTGGTTTATAACGAAAATGCCGCTTTTTCCATGAAGCCGCAGAGCATTGTGCCTTGGCTCTCGCCTACGATTTTCTTTGGAACTCTCACCGTTATAGCCTGCGTTGGGGCTGTTTATTTTTTTAGGAGCTTGCCCAAAGAGGATTATATGTCCAGATTTGGCATTGTTTTTATAATAGCCGGTGCCCTTGGGAACCTTTGCGACCGTTTACGCATAGGAAAAGTGGTTGATTTTATAGATGTTGATTTCCCCGATATGATTTTTGAACGCTGGCCAACATTCAATTTGGCAGATTCTTGGGTTACTATAGGGATAGGATTGATGTTAATAGGGGCATATATTGCCAAATATATCGCAAAAAAAGTGCCTGCTTAACATTTTCTTAACTTTTTTAAACATTTTTTAGCTTTTTTACGTAAAAAAATATAGTTTAAGTTGGAATAGGTGTCTTTTTTTTTGAGGTTGCTGTGAAGCTTAAATTGTTATTTTTAATGGCGTTTTTTGTACTTTGGGCATTCATTGCTTGTTCTTCTCCTGAATCCGAAGAGGAACCCGGCAATAGCTCTTCTAGCGGCGGTAATGGCAATCCTTCCAGCAGCGGCGGTGGAAGCACAGAAGGTTGGACAGGCTGGCCCTTTGACGCTTCTGGTGAAAATTTGCAGGCAACTCCTGCATGCCCAGACTATGAAAATCCCATTGAAATCATATATAAAGATGGAGATTCTCCGGAAATAATCAACCCACACACAGCAAACGTTACGGTAGATAAAAACGGTGAAAATGTTACTGTTACTTTAACCGGAACAACAGAATACAATTTGGTTCTAAGCGGAACAGCGCAAAACGGCTCACTCAAGGTTTTCGGCAATGACCAGATAAGGCTTTATTTAGATGGTGTGAATATCAAAAATAATTCGGGACCTGCGATAAATATTCAAAAGAGTACCGGAAAGGGAAGAGTAAAAGTTTGCTTGATGAGTAGCAAGGAAAATTATTTAGATGGAAAATCTGCTGAAGATCAGGGAAATGAACAGGCAAAGGGTGCGTTCTTTAGCGAAGAAAAACTCTCTTTCACGGGCAACGGCTCTTTGGAAGTAAAATCAAGGCTGGGCCATGCAATAGTGGTGGATAATGATATTGAAATAGAAAACGGAAAAATAATCATCAGCGAAGCTGAGGTTGATGGCATTCATGCAAATGATTCAATTAAGATTGAGGGCGGGGTTATAAAGATTGCGAGCAAAGGCGATGCCCTGCAAAGCGAAGACAAATCAATAGTAATTTCCGGAGGCAAAATTTTAGCCCAAACCACAGGCGTAAAATCCCACGGAATAGTATCAGAAGCAAACATCACCATAAAGGAAGGTGCCAACATTCAAATAAGCGTTTTAGGCAATGGCTCAAAGGGAATGAAATCAACCAAACTTACGGAAATTTTTGGTGGAACCATAGCGATAAAAGCAAGCGGAAGCCGGCATGGGAATGATGACGCAGACTCAAGCACCGCCGCCGGAATGAAAGTGGATGCAAATTTATACATTGATGGCGGAAATTTAACCATAAAAAGCCCCGGAAGCAAGGCAAAAGGAATAAACACGAGCGGAGACATTGTAATGACGGAAGGCAATGTTGATGTTGAAGCAGACGATGACGGCATAAAAATCCATGGCTATTTGAGAATGAGTGGTGGAAGCATAAAAGTTGCATCGAAGAATAAGGATGAAATAGATGTAGAACCAGACAAAAAACAAAAAACCGGAGGCACTATCAATGGTCAATAACGGAGGTACATCAATGCAGCCAATAATTGATATTAAGGCAGCGCTTTTTCAAAACTCTCTGCACGGTTTTTCGCATTCTTCTCTTGAAGAATCAAAATCGATGTCTTTTTTAGATCGTTTTGATACCAAATTTGTCCTAAAAACCGAGAACGCTCTTGATTTTTTGGAAAATATTAAAAGCGATTACTCCCTGCTCAATATAGACGGTAGCGTTATTCAAAGCTACAGAACGGTTTATTTTGATACCCCGGATTTATTCTGCTTTAACCTGCACCACAACAAAAGGGCAAATAGGTTTAAATTCCGCACTCGGCAATACATGAGCAACGGGAAAATTTTCAACGAAATAAAGCAAAAATTAAATTCCGGGAAAACGGTTAAATTCCGCCAGCGCAGGGATAAAATAAACGAAAGCACCCCAGACATTCCCATACTCCAAGATATTGCAGATTTTGATAACGGTTTCTCGCTCTTGGTGCAAAAAAACGGATATAACGTTGGAAATTTAGCTCCATCCCTATTTGTTTTCTTTAACCGCATAACGCTTTTGAACAAGCACTTCCCGGAAAGAATGACCCTTGACTTTGGTTTAAAGTACAGTTATGATAACGAAGAATTTGTGTTAAACAATACTTCTATAGTTGAGCTAAAAAGAGAAAGAAGCCCGGAAAAAACGGTTTCGCAGGAGTTTTTCCGCAAAATTCACAAAAATCCCGGCGGCTTTTCCAAATACGCAATCGGAGTTGCCTTAACACACGACGAAGCGAAGAAAAATAGGTTTTTGCCAAGAATAAGAAGTCTATCTTACGAAAGGGGAGTAGCATGAACATTTTTATAAGTGCGGAAGATTGGAGTTTTATTTATTCGCTTTGCACCCGCTTTGCGGTGAATATAATTTTCGCTTACATTTTGATTTGCGGGATATATGCAAAAGAGCATCGCATAAAGGAATATTCTTTTAGCTTCTTTATATCCAATATCTTGATTTTCATGGTGACCTCGCTCCTTGCCTCTGTAAAGGTGAAAACGGGTTTTGCATTCGGTTTGTTTGCCATACTCTCAATACTCCGCTACAGAACAGAGCAAATACAAATCCGTGAGATGACCTTCCTTTTTGCTGCGATAATTTTAGGTGTTATGAATTCGCTTGCCACCGATGAACTTCCATTGCTTGCGGTTCTTTTAGCAGATGCCATGCTGTGCACAAGTATGTTCATTTGCGAAAGAGCCTTTATGGGCAAGGTTGACTCCGTGCTTTTGGTATATGATAATACCAAACTGCTTGCAAAGGGGAAAAAACAGGAACTCTTTGACGATATAAAAAATCGTTTTGGCTACGAGGTTCTTAAAGTTGCCATAATGGAAATGAGTTATTTAACAGACAGCGCAAAAGTTAAATTGGTTTACAAGAGGACATGAAAAATGCGTTCTTGTGCTTTAATTTTCAGCCTGTTTCTGGCGGTTGCGGCGGTTGCCGCTAAACCGGAAAAACTTGCAAAAGCAGAAAAGCCGCCAGAAAAACCGGCTAAGGCAGATACTGCTTCTGCAGAAAGGGATGAATTTAAGATAAGCGGCGTTTTGGAAGCCGGTTTTGATATAAACAACAAGGTGAACAAAAAAGAAACCGATTACAATAGAATTGGCTATGGAAAGATTGAAGTTTCTGCTCGTCCCGTAAAAAAAGTAAGGGCAGAGTTTGGCTTTGAATACAAAGACAGAGACTCTGCAATGACAATAGACAAACTCTTTGCTCAATACAACTTTGCAGATTTTGGCGGTGTGCGTATTGGCTACATGAAAAAGTCTTTTGGCTTGGAAGAGCGTGCAGGGGTAGAGGAGCGTTATTTTCACAAGCGTTCCATAATAAACGAGGGCATGGAAGAGGTTGAAGCTAATCTTTTAAAGCACGATTTAACCTTCCAGTATCGCCACAAAATAGGTGAAAATGTGCGTTTGGCAGGCGGCTTTTCTTGGGCAGCAGATTCCGTGTATGGCAAAGTTTCTTGGGACCCCACTAGGTTTCACCAAAATTATTACCAGAACTACAGCATTGAATACGAAGATTCAACCAAGAATTTAATTTTAGCAGGCATAATTGGGCATTATACGCATCCGGATTTTGATTTGGTTGCATGGGCTACTTCGCTTTCTTTTAAGTATTCCGCACGCCTTTTTGTGAGCGAAGCAGAGCTTACTTTTGGCAATAAGCCTATAGAAGCTCTTGACAGCGATAGAGCATTTTTTTGGGGTGCAAGGTTGCAGGAGTATTTTCCCATAGAAACAGGGCTTAAGGTTTTACGTCAGGTAATTCCGGTAGCAGAGGCAGCTCTTTATTCCAAGGATATGGAGAGCAAAGATTTTGATGCTCAATTAAGGGCAGGTTTAACTTTAGGTTTTGCAAAAAATTCCGCATTCCAGTGGAGAAATACATACGGAACGGTTTTAAGAATAGTTGATGAAAAAAAAGAACTACGGCGGCGCAGATTTGACAGCGAAGTAGTGGTGATTTTCTAGAATTTTTAACAAGGGGGTGCTCATGAAGTACAATACATTAAAATTTGCATTGGCGGCAATAACTTGCCTGAGCGTTTTTTCATTTGCAGCAATTCCTGTGATTAGGATTACTACGCAAGGCAACCAGGACCCCACGGTTATCGGGGGCGGCATGTTTGGTGGCACACAAACCATGAATTACGTCAAAATCACGGAGTTTAAATTGGAGGGGGCTGGTAACAACAACCTCACTTTAACCCCGGGACCAGACTCCATACGTGTGCGCGGGAACTCTACCGCAGGTGCAGATAAAAAGCCTTACAGGATAAAATTTGATAAAGAACAGGCACTATTCGGAAAGCCAAAAGCAAATAGTTGGGTGTTGCTAGCCAATTATTACGACCAGACATTTGCACTAAACGCTATCGCTTTTAAGCTTGGACAGAAACTGGGGCTTGAGTTCACGCCTACTTCTCAACACGTGGATCTGTATTTGAATGGCAATTACAAAGGAATTTACCAGTTGACTGAGCAAATACAGGTCAAAAAAAGCCGGGTTGATGTTGATAAAGATAATGGCTTCTTAATCGAGTTTGACTATCACGAAAAAGCATCGGATGAAATTAAATTCACGGCTGCCCAATATAGTTTGGGCACGTTCATAAAATCGCCAGAGGTAGAGGGCTGCGATGCGAATCCTATTCGGGATTGCAATGACAATAATGCAAGGGTAAAATGGGTAAAGGACACCGTTAACGCTCTGATGAATAAAATGGCAGAAATCGGATCAAGCGGATTCCCAACAAACGGCTACCGTGATATGATTGACCTTGAGAGTTTTGCAAAATATGTGTTGATAGAGCAATTCATGGACAACTTCGACTTTAACAGCAAGATACAGAACGGTGCTGTACCCGGCTCAAACTATGCGTATAAAGACTACAGGCAAAAAATAAAGGCGGGGCCTCTTTGGGATTTTGACCTATCTGCGGTTCCTGTCTCAGGAGCATCTTTTGGCGTGCGTTTTAATACGTATCAAGAACCTATAAAGCCCAGACACACTTTCTATCAGAGGCTGTGGTCAGACCCTGAATTCATAAGCAAGTTAAAAACGGTGTGGGCTGCGCACAAAAGCGATTTCGATGCTATTCCGGCCTTTGTTGATTCAATTTCCAAAGCTTTGAGTGACGGCTTCAAAAGTAATAGAGCCGCCGACCCGGCCGATTTGATGGGTATGAATATGGGTGGTGGATGGGGGCAACCAGCTCAACCTTACAATCTCTCTTCACAGGTATTTAGCCAAGAAATATCAAAATTAAAAACTTGGTGGGGTAACCGTGTGACTTTCTTTAATACGGAAGTAAATAAGCTGGCTGGCAGCACGAATCCCACTGGCTACACGCTGGCAGTCGCTCGTAACCCGAGTGCGGGTGGCAATGTGTCCGTAAAAATCGGCAGTGGCAGTGCCCAAAACAATCCGTCCGGACAGTTGTCCGCTGATGCAAATGCGTCCATTACCATAACGGCAACACCAAACAGCGGCTATACGTTCACAAATTGGACGGCGGTATCGGGGTCATTGCCATCGGGCTTTAATGCAAATTCCGCGACTAATACGTTTAACATAACCAGCAACGTGAATATAAGGGCGAATTTCCAGTCGCAGGGCACTCAGCCCACGAATTACACACTTCAAGTAAGCCGCCAAACAACCACACGTGGCAACGTATCCGTAACGGTTGGCAATGGCACGGCCCAATCCAATCCAACGAACAGCATATCTGTTGCGCCGGGGACGTCCGTATCCATAACGGCAACACCGAACAGCGGGGTTTCATTTGTGAACTGGACGGCAGCAGCAGGGACGGAATTGCCGGCTGGTATTACCGCAACATCTCCGAGCATTACTTTCACCATGAATGCCAACGTAAACATTACGGCAAACTTCCTGCGCGGTGGAACAACAACCTATACGCTTACTGTCAATGGCAACGCGGCAGAAGGAAGCGTTAGTGTCAATGGTCAATCGTACACCTTTGGGCAGGGAAGGACCGTTGCGTCTGGGGAATCCGTTACCTTGGCAGCAACGGCGAAGAGTGGCTACATGTTCCTGAACTGGTCGGCGGGGGAGACTGCACTGCCATCGGGAATTAATCAAGCAAACGCGAGCGATGCGAGCGTTACTTTCACCATGAGCGGCAACGTGAACATAGCGGCGAACTTCCGAGATTATTCTGGCGGGGCTAAGACAGATACTCTTGTTACGGTTGAGGCGGAGGAATATACGAGTAAAGTTGGCACCAATATGCGAACCTCCACAAACAATGCCGGAATCACAAATATCGGTTATATCGAAAACGGATACTCCACAACTTACGAAGGAGTGAACATGGCCAAGGGCGGTTCGTACAAACTGGCATTCAGAATAGCCAGCAACGGCTCGGCCTCGTTCAGAGTAATCGTGAACGGTACAAATATGGGGACAATAAGCGGCAACACAAACGACTGGGATGGCTATATTTATGTAGCACTTGACCAAGACGTGTATCTAGATGCAGGCTCAAATACAATTAAGCTAGAGTTCCAGTCTGCGGTCAATGTTGATCATTTTGTGATAATTGGCGAAAGTCAAACAACGCCAATATACAATGCACCTAAACCGGTAAAAGCACAAGTAGCTGTGACGCTTAAAGCAAATCCAAGAGGCTTCACTGCCATGTTGCCACTGAACCACGGCTACACTTCGTATAGACTCATGGATATACGGGGCAGGGAAATCAAAAGCGGAAATATTAGTCAAGACATGACAGATTTGCGTTTTGATGGTCTTAAAAGCGGCGTTTTATTCTTGAGATTAAACGGTAAAGGCAAAAGCCCACTAGTGTTGAGGGCAGTGGCGTATTAGCAAGGAGAGCTTATGAGGCAAAATACGCTAAAATTTGCACTGGCAGCAGTAGCCTGCGTGAGCGTTATATCGTTTGCGGCACTTCCTAAATTGGAGGTTACCACGCGAAATAATGTCAATGTTGACACAACTTCAAAAACGGCAAACAGGCAGGGTGCTGGCAACTGCCAGTCCACCAACACTTATAGCCACAAATACGTGCCGGCACAAGTTACATTGAGAGGTGCAAGCAACTCTGCACACAACTTTTCGTTAACTTCTTACGCAGATTCCATTCGCGGGCGTGGAAATTCCACTTGGGCTGTAGATAGCAAAAAACCGTACAGAATAAAATTCGGCGAAAAGCAACCCGTGTTTGGATTGCAAAAAAACAAAAGCTGGGCACTCTTGGCAAATTACTACGACCCAACATTTGCATTGAACGCCGTTGGATTTGAACTTGGCAAACGTATGGGGCTTCCCGGCACTCCCAACCATTTTCACGTGGATTTGTACATAAATAATTCCTACAAGGGAATCTATCAATTAACGGATATTGTTCAGGTCAATAAGGGCAGGTTAGATATTGACGAAAAAGAAGGCTGGCTTGTGGAATTTGACTATCATTGCCCAAGCGACGCAGATGAAATTGATTTCAACACGGATTATCCAAACTCGAATAATGGCAAAGACAAGCTGCACTCGTTCGTAAAATCGCCAGAATTGGAAAGTAATTTTAACATAAGCAATCCGGCGGTGAGTTTTGTGAAAACAGAGGTAAACCAGCTTACAAACACTATGTTTAACAAATCAGGCTTTCCGGAAAACGGCTACCGTGATTTGGTGGATTTGGAAAGTTTCGCGAAATACATAATGGTTGAGATGTTTATGGACAATTTTGATTTCAACAACAGAGCGGGCGCACAGGCAATAGTAGACATAGGAACCGCACCCGCGTCGAATTTTATCCATAAAGATAAGGGTAAAAGAATAATGGGCGGCCCTCTCTGGGACTTAGATTTGACCGCCGGGGTGAATATGGATAATTTCCCCAAGCACTATCAATCGTATAATAATCCCATAAAACCAACGCATCCGTTTTATAAGAAATTTTTTGACGACCCTGTATTTTTGGCAAAATGGAAAAAGAATTGGGACAAGCATAAAGCGGATTTTCAAGCTATGACCAAAGTAATGGATTCCATAGCCACTTATGTAGAAGGCTCGGTGGTAAATAATTTCACAACTCAAAATGGCAGTAGCGGTGGCGGTTTCCCTGGTTGGGGTGGCGGAGGTGGGTGCTTTATGATGTGCCCGGAAGCACCTACAACTGTGCAAGCATACAAAGATGAAGTTGGGAAATTAAAAACATGGTGGAACAACAGGATTAATTTCTTTGATCAAGAAGTAACCAAAATGAACATAGACACGTCTAAAGATATTGAACAGTCAACTCTTGGCAGCAGTAGCAGCAAAGCATCTTCCAGCAGTAGCCATTCTACGCCAATAATGCTCCCGCAAATTGTTAACAGCAATGGCATCTTGGCTATTAGAAACGGCGTGAATTTGCAGGTTCAAAAAAATGCTCGCTTGGATGTTTACAACCTAAGCGGCAAATTGGAAAAGTCCATGAATTTCACAAATGGCGTTTATAACATTCCGCTTGGCGATTTGCCAAAAGGTATATACGTTGTAAGGGCAATGTTTGGCAGCGAAAGAAAAACTCTGCGTGTTGTGCTCAAATAGCTTTAGCCTTTTTGAATTGCTGCTCCAGGGCTTTGCCTCCCGTTCCCCCTTCAATATTGCGGCGAGAAACGGAATATGCAAAAGTGAGTTTCTTTTTAAGCTCCTTTGCATTCGGAACGCCTTTCCAATGTTCATCGGGAAGCTCGGTAAAATTAACACCCTGCTTTGCGGCAATACCAACCAAATTTCCAACAATATGGTGAGCATCCCTAAAAGCAACGCCTTTTTTAACAAGCAAATCTGCTAGGTCTGTGGCAAGGAGCGCGGGGAGCATTCTTTTTTCCATGTTTTCAAAATTCCACTTTGCAGTTTCCAAAGCCTCTTTAAAAACCTGCAAACAAACCAGAATTGTTTTTGTGCTATCAAAAACAGGAAGTTTATCTTCTTGCAAATCACGGCTATATGTAAGCGGAGTGCCTTTTACAAGTGTGAACATCGCGGTAAAATTGCCTATTAAACGCCCGGACTTTCCTCTTATCAATTCCATGCTATCCGGGTTCTTTTTTTGCGGCATCATCGAGCTTCCGCTGGAAAATTTATCGTGCAGGGTTAAAAAGCCAAACTCGCTTGAACTCCATATAACCATATCTTCCGCATAGCGGCTAAGTGTGGAACCTATTATTGCTAGGTCGCTCAAAAATTCCAAAGCCATGTCTCGGTGGCTTACTGCGTCTATGCTGTTTGCGCTTATATTTGCAAAGCCTAAATCTGCCGCTACAGCTTTGCGATTATAGCTAAAAGCAGAACCGGCTATTGCACCGCTTCCCAAAGGGCATTCGTTGTGCAGGGATAAAAAATTAGAAAGCCGCTTCCTGTCCCTTTCTAATGCAAAAAATATGCTCATCAAGTAATGGCTAAATTGTATTGGCTGTGCTTGCTGCAAATGCGTATAACCCGGCATAAGGCGGCCTGCGTGTTTTTGAGCAAGTTCGTAAACGGTTTTTTGAAGTTTTGAGAGCATGTCTAAAATATCAACCGTTTTGTGCCGCATATATAGTTTAAAATCCGTTGCAACTTGGTCGTTCCTGCTGCGGCCTGTGTGAATTTTTTTACCCAGACTTCCAATTCTTTTGGTTAGAACACGTTCAACAGCCATGTGGATATCTTCGTCTTGCGCATTCCAAAGTTTTTTTCCTTTTTTTACGCTGCTTAAAATACTCTGCAAAGCATCTGCGATTTTTACATACTCAATTTTGCTAATAACCCCAGCTTCTAGCAAGCCTTTGCCATGTGCAAGCGAACCTTGAATATCCTCTTCCAAAAGTTCCTTATCCACATCCAAACTAAAACTAAGTTCGGTCATGCTTTTTGCCATTGCGCTATTAAAACGCCCACTCCACATTTTGCTTTTAGCTTTCATATTGCTACCATCTAAATAAAGTACAGCCCCAGTTCATGCCGCCGCCTATTGCAGCCATTGCTACAAGCATACCGGGTTTTAAGCGTCCCTGTTGCTCTGCTTCGTAAAGCGCAATGGGAATTGATGCAGAAGAGGTGTTGCCGTATCTATCTACGTTTACCATTACTTTTTCTGCAGGTAATTTAAGGCGTTTCCCAACCGATTGTATTATGCGTATGTTTGCCTGATGCGGAACAAAAAGGTCTATGTCGCTCACAGAAAGCCCTGCGTTTTCCAAAGCCCTTTGGGTTATGGCTCCTAGTTCCACAACGGCAAGTTTATAAACAGCGGTGCCTTCCATTCTTAAAAAGGCAGCCTCTGCACCAAGAGTGTTTAAGTAAAGTATGTTGGCAAGATTTCCGTTTGCCGCAAGAGCTGTGCCAACAAAACCTCTTCCGTTTTCTTCGCTTGCAGAGAGCAAAACAGCGGCTGCGCCGTCTCCAAAGAGAATGCAGGTGTTACGGTCGCTCCAGTCTAAAATGCGGGAGCAGATTTCTGCGCCCACAACAAGAATATTCTTTGCTTGGCCAGAGCGAATCATAAGAGCCGCGGTGTTCAAAGCTGGTGGTATAAAGCCGCAGGCAGCGGTAATGTCAAAAGCAAAAGCACCTTCGCACCCCAGCTTTGCATGAATGTAGCAAGCCAGCGCGGGGAATTGTTTATCCGGAGACATTGTGCCGGCAATAATGCCATCTATTTGAGATGGGGAAATACCGGCTTTTTCAATAGCATCCTTTGCTGCAAAATAGCCTATGTCTGCGGTGAGAATATTGTTGTCTTTTATAAGACGCCTTTCTGCAATGCCTGTGTGGCTTTTTATCCATTCGTCGTTAGTGTCCACGGTTTTTGCGAGTTCTGCATTTGTTGCAATGAACTCCGGCAAATACACTCCAACCGATTTTATCACTGCGTTCATAGAACTCCACTTTCTGCGTTTTTAATTGCAGAGAGCTTTGCTTCTATTTTTGCGGGAACATCGCCTTTTGCAAATTGGCAAGCGGTGAAAAGCGAATGGCGAATGGCTACGGAATCTGCCCTGCCGTGGGTTATTATGCCAACTCCGTTCAAGCCCAAAAGCAAGCCACCGCCATGATTGCGGTAATCCCAAAGCCTATTGAATTCTCTGGACTTTTCGGTATTTACTTCACCGAATACCTCGTGTGAAAGCTCGTAAAAGCCTTCCATGAGTTTTAATATAACATTGCCGGTATAACCGGGTGCAACGGCAACATCTGCGTGGCCTTTGATAAAATCCCTGCCTTCGATATTGCCTATAAAGTTAAGCGGAGATTTTTTTAGCAACTGGTGGGTTTCTTGCAAAACCTCCGGCCCTTTCTTTTCTTCTTCGCCAACATTTATCAAGCCAACGGTGGGGTTTTCATAGCCCATAACAGCTTCTGCATAAACGCTGCCGCAAAGTGCAAAATCCACTAATGCAGCGGCTTTTTCATCTACATTGGCACCGCAGTCTAAGAGTATTGCTTGGCGTTTGGCGGTTGGGACTGCACAGGCAATTGCCGGCCTTGCCACATTTGCGGCACGCCCCAAAACCATAAGGCAGGCGGCCATCATGGCACCGGAATTTCCCGCGCTTACGCTTGCTTGGGCAAGCCCCTGTTTTTGCAAGGCAACGCAAGTTACCAGCCCAGACTTAGGCTTTGACTTTAGCACTTGGGTAGGCGATTCGTCCATCGCAACCAAATCCGGAGCATCTACAACGGTAATTGCATCTCCGGAGTAAGCGTTCTTTTTAAGTTCTTCTTCTACTCTGGCCTTGGGCCCGCAGAGCAAGATTTCAAAATCACGCTCGGGGTCATTAGCAGCCAAGACCGCACCTTTCACAATTTCTTCTGGTGCTGAGTCCCCACCCATGGCATCTAATGCAATCTTCATGCTATGCACTTTCCTTTACCTTCATTCGCTGAACGCCGTTGTAATAGCCACAAGATTCGCAAACTCTGTGCGGACGCTTGATAGCGCCGCATTGTTCGCACTTTGCCATTGCCGGGATTTCCAGCTTATAAGAGTTATGGCGGCGTTTATCGCGCCGCGTCGTGCTGGTTTTTCTTTTAGGAACAGCCATAATTTTCTCCCTGTTAAATTTCTTCTTTCACCGGAATCATGGGCTCCTGCAATATAACCAGTTGCCGCACGGTTTCGGTTAAATCAACCTCATTCTGCCCAACGGGAACTTTGATCGTAAAAAGATCCTCGCTTCCGTCGTCTTCTTTCTGTTGCGTTAAACCCGCCTCTGCCAGAACCAGAGCCTCCACCTCTACCTCGAAGGGCCGGCTAAAAAGTTCCAAAGTGCGTGCACACGCAAACTCCTGCGAACCGCTTACAGTTCCCTTAACGGTAAAGCCGCCATTTTCTTTAATTACGGCAAAACTGCACTCCAAGCACCCCTTTAAACGCAATTCCCTAAACAAAAGCGGCTCCTCAGCTTCTGAGAGCGACAAATTTTGCCCGGGTGCATTATTAACAAGGCGTATTCGCAATGCTACAAATATAGCAAATTTTTTTACGCTTGTAAAGAGTTAAAGTGCATCAGGGAAAAAATTCGTTTATTTTTCTGCTAACGCCTTCCACGCCGGCTGCACCGAGATTTCAAAGCCTCCTTCTTTTATATATCCTTCAAAATCATAAGTTATTATTTTCAAATTTTTGCAGCCTGTGGCTTTTGCTGCCTCCAGCAAGCCGTTTATCTCTCTCTTTTTGGTTTCCGAATTTTCCAAACTCCAGCATACCTGAATAAGCTCACTTACAGATTGTTTTTCCAAACACAGAAAATCGCACTCGTATTTCTCCTTGAAATAAAATAGGCCTTTTCCAAAAGGATGTTTTCTCCGCAGGTGCAAATAAACCGCATTCTCCAAAAATACGCCTCTATTTTCAGACGCTACGCTTTGCAAGGCATAGTTAAAACCATTATCTATTGTATAATACTTAGGGGTTCCAGAAAATTCCTTTATAGGTGAAAAACTGAATTTTGGCAGAGACAAAAACATATAAATGCGTTCCAGTTGTTCTATAAGTTCATAGACGGTGTTCTTGGAGATAGCCAGCCCGGCAGATTTTATTTCGTTGAATATTTTATTTGCGGAAGTTGGTTTTGTCAAATTTGCGAGCAGCCTCTTAACCAAATAACGCAGAACAGTGGTATTTTTTATGCCGTATCTATCAACCAAATCTTTGAAAATCATAACATAATAATATTCCTGCAAAATCTGTTCGTGAAACACCTCTTTGCTAAGCGCAATTTCCGGAAAACCGCCTTTGAAAAGGTACTCGTTAAAAGCATTGAACAGAATAGCCTTTTTGGATGAGTCGTAAAAATTTTTATCAATGTTTTTAAAATCGCAGAATTCGGAAAAAGAGAGCGGAAAAATTTCAAACTGCAAGGTTCTCCCACGCAATGCAGA
>LIUI01000135.1 GCA_001462235.1 Fibrobacteria bacterium GUT307 | reverse complement strand
TATTACGCATTCCGACTAGGGCAAGAGAATGGATAAAGGGAACTCTAGCTCTGGAAACAAAGCCGTCTCTTAACTGCCTTAAAAAAGAAATCAAGGTTCCATTGCTAAGGCAATCTGCCTCGTCAAATAATATAACAAGAGGTTTGTCTAAAGTTTTGGCAATTTTTGAAAGTTCAAATTGCAGCAAAGAAGCAAAACCTATGCCGCTAGGCTCTTTTGCAAATAACTCTGCTTGGGGAATATTTGAGCCATAAAATGCCATTTTTAAAACATCTATTATTTCCGGCATTGCCTCTTTAGAGTCTGTGATTCCTTGTATTTTTTCTAAAGAACAATACAAAGCATAATATTTGCCCTCAGCTTCTATTTTATCTACAAGTTCCAATAAAAGCGTAGTTTTCCCGCTTTGCCTTGCAGCATGGATTACAAAATAATGTTTCTGGTCTATTAAATCCATCAATTCTTCGCCGGAATCGCGCAAAGGGTCAAGCATGTAATGTTCGCTTGGGTGGCAAGGGCCGGCGACGTTGAAGTATTTTTTGGGCATGTGGTAAATATAGAAAGGTAGTCATCCGCATTTTTCTATATTTACAACACAAAACTATTATGTTGCACAAAATTCCGCTTAAAATTCTTATAGGGGCGGCGGTGTTTTTATCTGCCGTCTTGGTTGGAATTTGGTTTGGAACAGGATTTGGCTTTGGCAAAAGCAGTAAAACCCCAGAGGTAGCACAGCCAAAAGAGCCTACACCAGAGGCTGATACCAACGACATATTGTTTTTGAACAAAAATCTCAAAAATGCGCTCAATGTGCATAGGGAAATTACACTCAATCGCACAAAAGATACCCTCTCTGCAAGCGAAATTTGGCTTGTTCCAAATGGAATGTCCATTCCAAACTATGCACTGCGTGCCTCCAGAGAAGTTGAAAGATGCAAAGGTAAAATTCACTGGATGAGAGAAATAAGAGACGGCCGTGCCGCACTCATAAAATACGAAGGCGAACAAGGAATTTACCCTTTAACGGAAATACGCGTAATAGACTCCCTGTGGCTGCCAAATTCCTCAAAACTAGCTGTTGTTTTAGCCGTGCGAGAACAGAACAAAATGCTGAAAAACAACCCTGAACTCCTGGAACAACTGGATTTTCGCTACAATTTGCTAATCCCTTCTTCAAGACCGGAATTTTTGGAAGCAGGCAAAAAATTGAACGCAAATATAAATATAATTCCTTGGATTCCCATGGAAGGGCACGCCGTTTACAGCGCAGAAAAAAAAAATCAAATCCCAATAGGGGTTGCCAATGAAAAAGAACTAGCAAAAATGCTAGACGAAGCATTGAAAAAATTTGACAATGTAAGCGGTTTTGCCTCATTTTACGGGGAAGATTTTTTAGTCCACGCCTCTTCTGTTGAAAAATTTGGAAATGTGCTAGCTTCAAAAGACTTGTGGTTTTGGGATTTGAGCAAAAAGGGAATTGCCAGCCTATCGCCTAACGAATGCTCCCAAAAAAACATACGCTGCCGCAGAAATTACCTTGAAGCAGAATCAGACGCCCTAATAACAAAAACCCTTAGAACAGCACGTATAAACGGCAAAGCTATCTTGCTTTTTGAACTAACGGAAAAAAGTTTGGAACTCTTAAAAAAACTGCCAAGCATAGCAGAAAAGCAGGGAACCAGCTTGGTTTACGCAGAAGAAGTCTTTTAATTTTTTCTGTCAAATTTCATATTTTTCCAATTTCCTCTTTAACTCCGCAAGTTCGGCATCTTTGGCAGCTATCTCTCTTTCCTCTATAAGGTCATAGTAATCGCGGTCTATGCGAAGGCAGGCGGATAGAGGTTATGGGCAAAATATCGGACATATATTCGTGCCCCAAGTATTTGCGAAAGCGTATTAGGTCTGCGCTGTATTTGTCTGCTTTTTGCATTTCTATTATTATCTTGTTTTTTTGCCCGTTCTTTTCCTCTATTTCCACGGTGAAATCCATGCGCAATAGTTTCAGCTCTTTGTCTTTTTGGTCTATGTATGTGTGCTCTGGCGAACGCAATGCTATTGAATGCACTATTTTTCCCAGAAGCGTTCCTATAAAGAATTTTGCCACCTTCTCGTTTTCGAGAAGATGTTTGAAGACTGTGTCGTAAATTGGGTTTGCTATGAGCATTTTGGCCTCTTGGAGCTAAGGTAGAAAAATCCGTAGAGGACATTCCTTTGCAGTTGCATTCCATACAGAGGAATGCACCCACACCGTTATCGGGCTAGTGTTTGCTCAAAATAGATATTGGTCGCTATACGCATATTGCTCGCAGTAAGTCGGCGGTCACAAAAGAATATGTTTATGGGGTATTTTTTGCCTTTTTCAAGATTAAGCTCATCTAGATTCACATAACCCGGAGCCGCCAAACGAGTGCCTCTCAAGTCAACTACAAGTTTATTATCTATGAATACCCACATATCGTCATCACCGCTAAAGAAGAAGGGCTGCCCCAAGACTAACCGCGATGAAGCAATCGGATTTTCAAGGGCAGTAGCATTCAAAAAGGGCAAGGCACGCCGCCTTGCCCCTCGCTCACAACACTATTTCTAAAACATGAAATTAGCTCCAAACGTTATTTGGTGCAACGTACCCTTTAGATCTTCATCAACGTCAGTTATCAATCCAAAGAAATAGCGAGCATCCACAGAAATATTCTTGGTTATATTATATCCAACTCCTAAAGCAATTCCTAAATCGATGAAATTTCTATCATCATAATCATCGTCATCTATTTCGGCTAAGAAAGCCAAATTTACTTGGATTCCAGCTTCAGCATATAATGGTCCAATAGGATATCTAAGCAAAACCGGTATTTCCAATGATATTTCCGTAGCTTCCTCCTCATAATGACGACCACTGTAGGTATAACTTAGCGTAGCGATACTTTTATATGCTACTGAGGCACCAATATTCAGAGAAATCAAATCAAGGTCATATAGCTTAAAAGCTCCAAGCCCAAAACTATAACCCCCATCCATATCATCCCATTCATCACCACTAACAAAAACGGGACCTCCGTTTAATCTCACACCAAAATGCGATGGTTTTGTCTGTTTAGCCGGTGCTTTTTGTGCTACTTTGTCATCTAGTTTGGTTATGTTTAGCCGCTCCAAATCCTCATCCTTTGCTGTGCGGAAATTCGTGTAATACGCAGGATAGCCCGTCACGGTCACTTTATAGTAAACGTTGTCAGTTAATTCCGTAAATACATTCATCCCCACAAGCACATCCGGTTTGTCCGCAGACGGCGGCGTATGCCCAAGCGCTTTTGTGAGCGCTCCTTGCTTCAATTTAGCGGAATCTACAACTATCCCGCTATCTAGACCAGTTACTTTCTGCTCTAAAACGCGTAAATCGGCGACAATCGGTTGCAACTCTATTTCCGGTTCAAGTGAAATCGATTGCAAGGTATTGCTTCTTGACACCGACGAGCAGCCGATTGTAAGAATGCAGCAAATCAACAGCAATAGTATCTTTTTCATTGTATGTTTCCCTCCGGTGAAACTGGGACCGGGGCCGGCGGCGTTAAGGTTTTTTCCGCAACAGGCTCCTGCGTATTTTCGGGCTTGGTGATTTGGACAGACACAGTTCCTCCCACCACAACCGCTTGGATATCCGTTTGGGGTTTGAGAATTTCTTTTGGCCTGAAATTCTTGTATTTAGCCGGGTATCCCACGACCGTCACCGTCAAAGAATCGTTGACTTTCTCCTGGAAAAAGTTTGCCCCTACCAAGACATCGGCGTTTGACTGTTTAAGGGCCGCGGCTATCGCTTCCTGTTCTAGCTCACGGTCGCCTTGCAAAATGTCTTTCGCTTTGGTTTTACCTTTCGCTTGCCCTAGAGTTTTTATGTTGTCAACCTCCAACTCGGCGATCATTGGGGCAGCTTGGGCCTTGGGTGTTAAGGGAACAGCACGCAGTGTGTTGCTTTTTTGTACATTTGAGCAACCTGTTACAGTTGTCAAAACTATGATGGAAACTAAGAAACTGAGCTTTTTAAGCATAGGATCTCCTCTAGGTTATGGTTAATTTGCCCTGCGGAATTGCAAAGCAAAACTTTTTTACGGAACATTGTCCGGAATTTTCTTGGTTTTATTTGCAAAAAGGATGCGAATGTGTATATATATATTTTAATGACATTTCCGGCATCCAACTCACGGGTGCAAGGCTTGGCCTGCACTTAAAGCTCCGGTTGCCGTATTGGGGGCGTTGTACAACATCATGAACACAAATGTAGAAAAATTTTTGGGGCTTGTCAAGGCATTATTAGGAATTTTTTTTTACCAAGTTAATCAGCATTCATTCCATATTTTTCCAGCTTCCTCTTTAAGCTATTGAATGCACTGTTTTTCCCAGAAGCGTTCCTATAAAGAATTTCGCCACCTTTTCGTTTTCGAGAAGGTGTTTGAAAACTGTATCGTAAATCGGGTTTGCTATGAGCATTTTGGCCTCTTGGAGGTAAGGTAGAAAATAAAAATTTTCTACATTTGCAGAAATGCTATATGTAAACAGACAATTATACGGCCGGGTGCTGCGGATTTTACGCATATTTGCGTATTTGCCTGTATTTTATTTTATTTGGGAAGATTACGCAAAACTAGCCGCCGTAAATATAAGTTTAATTTTGGTAGGCGCTTGGTATTTGCATTTTAGAGTTCGCCAGCAAGATACAGAAAAACCTTACTACCAGTTGTGGCTCTCTTTTGTGGAGGGAATTTTTGCATTTGCGGTTATGCTCTGCATTTTTATAAGGAATTCGCTGGCAGATGAACACGAAAAAATGCTGGCCGTGGGCTGTGCTTTATTTTTATCGCGTGTTGTTTTCAGAACGCTTTATTCGCTTTCAATGCTTCGCGAGGGAAAACCGCTTTTGCGAAGTGGATTTTGGTCTAGGATATCTACGCTTAGCATAAATGCTACAATGCTTGTTTATGTTTTGAATCTGGAATATTATCAGCAAATTTGCATGGGCTCTGCAATGCTCCTTATGTTTGCTTCTTGCATCTCTTTTGGTTACCGCTACTACCGTGACCCGGCGCATCGCAAACCGCTTTCCGTTTCTAACCAGCTAACCATGAGCCGCATAGTTCTAACACCTGTATTTTTATGGGTATTTTTTTACGACAATAACTTGAACTATCAAGACAACAGCATGATTTTCAAAATCTTGGCTTTGGTGATGATTATTGCCTTTATGGTTACGGATTTTTTAGATGGGCATTTGGCACGCAAGTGGGGCGAGGTTTCAACACTGGGCAAATATCTTGACCCCTTCTCGGATAAAATCTCAAACATGACCGTATTCCTATGCTTTTTGGCTTCTGACTATGCTCCGGTTTGGATGGTAGCTCTTATATATTTTAGAGAAGCAAGCGTAGAAACCCTGCGAACCATAGCGGCCGGCGAAGGCATTACCATGCCCGCCCGCAGGAGCGGCAAATGGAAAACTGCAATCCAAGGCGGCGGAATCTTGACAATCCTTGTAGGTGCGCTAGACCCATGCTTTTTAATTCCGCATTGGGAAGAAATCTGGAATTATCTACCCTACTCCGTTATGGGGATAATAACCCTTGTAACAATAGCAAGCGGAATAGATTATTTTGTTTCTAGCGAAGATGTTTTGAAGAAATACGTGTGAAAATTTTCTACATTCCACTCATGCGTGCTTTGCTGCTTTTGGTTGTTTTATCCGTTTTTTTATTTTCCTGTTCAAGGGAAGGCCCGGAACACTTGTGGAAGCCGGAGTCCCATTTGGGCAATAAGGATTATAACGGCGGGCTTTTTCCCGTTTGGATTACATTAAAAGAACCCGTAGCAGATGCAAACAGCATAAGTTGGAGAATAGGGAAAACTTCACGCATAGCATACCGCACTCAGGCAAGGAACGCCCAAAACTTTATAACCGCAGATACGGCATTCCTTTATTGGGAAAAAGCTCCCATGCCACACATAGATAGCGTTCAAGTTAAACGAGATACGGTTAAGATTTGGAAACGAGATACAACATATTTAGACACTGTTTTTGCCATCATTGATGACCGTTTGCAAAGCATGCCCCTTGTAATTGAAGTAAAAAATATTTTGCCACACATCAAAAATATATCGGTAAGCGGAGTGGAACAGCCCGGAGATTCGCTCCTAACCATAGCCGCACTCTCCGGCAATCCTATTGTTATTTCAATTAGGCTAGAAAAAACCTTTAACAAAAACGGCACTATTCTAGACATGCCGCCGGAAATGGGCAACCTTATACCCAGAACGCAAACAGATACGCTCCATGTTTATGAATGGACTGCACCAAATTACCCAATAGCAGATAGTTCCATATATTTGCGAATAAGAGATACGGGAGGCTATGGGGAACGGCTTTATAGAGTGTATCTTGTTGTGTACACGGAATCCAGTTCTATTTGGGTGGCAACAGAAGATGAGCTTGTAAAATATTCGCCGGCAGGCGCAAGAGTAGCAAACATAAGCGGAGTTTTTAATTCAATAAGCGATATTGCGGTTAATTCGAATAACGGGCAGTTGTTTGTTATAGACCAATTTAAAAATTCCCTTATAATTTACGATACTTATGGAAAAGAACTTTACCAAAACGATGTTTTGTTCGAAGAACCTACGAGTGTTGCCGTAAGTGTTGAAGATGCTTCTATATGGGTTGCAGATGCAGTAGGATTGCATAGATGCGTGTTCAACGGAGCGGAGCTAAGTATTGTTATGAGCTACCCGATGTCTGGCCCAATCAAGGGGCTTTCCGTAAACCAGTATGGAGGAAATTTTGGTGGGAATTTTGTGTGGTTTACCATTCCCCAAAGTGATACCGTTGGTCTTATCAGAAATCCAAATGTGCAAAAGCCGGAATTCATATTAGATAATTGGAACCGCCCATCCATGGTTAGCCACGACCCTGCCAGCGGAATAGCATGGGTAGCAGACAGCACAAGGATAGTGGCTATTGATGCAAACGGGAAAATTTTAGCACGCATAAAAAACTTTGGTTTTGTGAGTTCTGTTTCTGCAAGCGGCGGCGATGTGTGGGCATCGGATATTTTTAGCGGAAAAGTTTATCGCTTCAAAGGACCTTTTAACACTTCTACGCTGCAGCCTTTGGAATTAACCGCTATTACCCGCGGAATACCCGCCTCCGACATTTTTTACACTCCCATTTCGGTAAGCGCATTTACCGCAGACGGCGGTGCGTGGGTTGTGGACAGAGATTACGGAATGGTGGTTCGCTTAGATAGCCTTGGAAATCCAATTGCCTCCGGAACCGGCTTAAAACTCCCCAAGTTAGGATTAACTATACAGAAACGGGAATAATATGCCACCATCTTTGCAATCTGCTAAAGACTTAATACATAACAACCCGTTCTCAAAGCATAGAGATGCGGCGGTTATTTTTGGCATTGTTTGCATAGTGCTAATAATGGTGATTCCTATTCCAACCATACTGCTGGATATTTTGCTCACATGTATGATAGGAATTGCTTTGCTTGTTTTAATGACCAGCATGGTTATAGACAATGTGTTGGATTTTTCCGTTTACCCCGGCATGCTTTTGGTGGTAACGCTTTTTAGGCTGGCTTTGAACATCGCTTCTACTAGGCTTATTTTATCTCAAGGAGATGCAGGGCAGGTTATAGCGGCATTTGGAAATTATGTCACGGCCGGCAATCTAATTGTGGGAACAATAATGTTCCTAATTTTGGTGATAATACAATTTGTAGTTATAACAAAAGGTTCTACACGTATAGCAGAAGTAGCCGCTAGGTTTACATTGGATGCAATGCCGGGTAAGCAAATGGCCATTGATGCGGATTTGAATGCCGGGCACATAACAGAAGAAGAAGCAAAAATAAGGCGTGAAAACATTAGCAGAGAAGCGGATTTTTACGGAGCCATGGATGGTGCCTCAAAATTTGTAAGGGGAGATGCCGTTGCAGGTTTGATAATTACGGGCATAAATATAATAGGCGGCATTGTTCTTGGTGTTTTTATGCAAGATATGGAAGTTATGGAAGCGTTGGAAACCTTTACAAAGCTAACCATAGGTGATGGCTTGGTAAGCCAAATTCCTGCCTTGATGATTTCAACTTCTTCTGGCATAATAGTGACCAGAGCGGCTTCAAAAAATAATCTTGGCGCAGAATTAATTTCACAATTTTCGCAGAGTTCCAAAGCCCTTGCAATATCTGCATTTGTAATGTGCATTTTGGGCATTGTGCCCGGTATGCCAACCGTTCCTTTTTTGGCTATAGGTTTGCTCCTTGCATTTACCTCTTACAGAATGGCATTTGGAGTTAAAGACAAGCAAGAAAAAGAAGACGAAGAAAAGGCAAAGAAAGCCGCAGAAGAGGCTGCAGCCCAACCCAAAGAAGAAAAGATAGAAGATTATTTGCTTGTTGACCAAATGGAACTTGAAATAGGCTACGGGCTTATTCCCCTTGTAGATGTAAACCAAGGCGGTGATTTGCTTGAACGCATAACAATGCTGCGCCGCCAGATGGCAGGTGAGCTTGGGATGATAGTTCCCCCTATTCGCATAAGAGACAATATCCAACTGCAGCCAAACGAATACTTGATTAAAATAAAAGGGAATGATGTTGGCAAAGGGGAACTCATGATGGGTTCTTATCTTGCCATGAACCCCGGCAATGTTAGCCAAAAAATACCCGGCATAAAAACAAAGGAACCTGCATTTAACCTTGATGCTCTTTGGATAACAGAAAGCCAAAAGGAGGCTGCAGAGCTTGCCGGCTATACGGTGGTTGAACTGCCGGCGGTTTTGGCAACGCATTTAACGGAAATCATACGCCGCTACGCCTCGGAAATTTTGATGAGGCAAGATGTAAAATCCCTTATTGAAAATGTTAAAAAGAACAGCCCAGCCGTTGTTGACGAAGTTGCCCCTATACTTTCCATAGGCGAAATTCAGCAGGTTTTGTGCATGCTGCTCCAAGAGAGAATTTCCATAAGGGATTTGGCGAGTATTCTGGAATTGATGGCAAATGCAGCAAAAATGTCAAAAGACCCTGTATTCATAAACGAGCAAGTGCGGCTAGGCTTAACAAGGCAAATTTGCAAGCAATATGTAAACGACGGGCAAATGTCTGTTATAGCTATAGCCCCGGATTTGGAGCAAATGCTGGAAGCCTCTCTTCAAAGCACCAATAGGGGGCCAAGGTTGGTAATAAGGCCAGATTTGGTAGGCCGTATTTTGGAGCGTATGGATGCAATTCAAACAAAAGTTCAGGCAATGGGTGAGCAACCTATAATAATATGTTCGCCAAATGTACGTTATCCTTTGAAAAAATTATTGGAAAGTAATTTTCCGAATTTAGTAATTTTATCTTATAGTGAAATTGTTGCGGGCATTAACATAACCGTATCGGAGACCTTGGGAACGCATGAATAAAAAATACAGAGCAGGCACCTTTACGGAAGCATTCCAGCGCATAAAAGAAGAACTGGGTCCCGATGCCGTTATATTGCGGCAAGAGCTTACTAATTCCAAAAACCCAAACGAAAAGGTAGAGGTAACCGCCACCCTTGACGACATAGCAGAGCTCCCGCCGCCACCCGGCAAAAGAGATACTGGAAAATTGGCAACCTATAACAGCAAGGGAATAAAACCCATTAAGGAAAAGGCACCTGAGTTTGGCAAGCAGGAATTTGGCAAACCGGAATTCGCCAAGCCGGAACCATCTGGCAATCTGGAAGACCTTCTTGCAGAGGTTAAAAAATTAAGGGAAGAATTTGCCATTACAAGGAGTGATTTTTTAGAAGGCATAAGAGTTGTTAGAGACAGAATACCAAAAGAGTTTGCCTCCATTGCCGCAGAACTTTCCAGAAACGGATTGCCGGTTCAAATAGTCCAAGATTTACTCGCAGAGACAATGCTCCTTTGCCCCATAAGTTCAAGAGACGAGGCCTCCGTCAAGGAGCAAATGAAAAAAGTTTTGGCAAACAGAATTTCCATTGCCTCCCGCCCAAGGCTTCGCAAGGGCAGGCCTCTTGTGCAAATGTTTATAGGGCCGGCCGGTTCCGGAAAATCCGGAATAATATCAAAACTCGCAGGCAGAGCCACCGTAACAGGCAACCCGAATGTAGCTGTGGTAACAACCGATTGCTACCGCATGGGTGCCTTGGAACAAATGGAAGCCTTTGCCGCTGCCGCAGATATAGATCTGGAAAAGGTGAATTCCCCGGAAGAAATCCCGGAAGTTTTTGAAAGGCTTAGAGACAAATCCTTGGTTTTAATAGACACAGCCGGCAGAAGCTTGAAAAACGAGGAGCACGAAGAAGAGATAGGTGCCCTTTACGAGGCAATTCGCCCAGACGAGGTGCATCTGGTTTTGCCATTAAATATGCGCGACCGTGATTTGGAAAAATTTGCAGAAAAATATGTTGCTTTAAAAGCGAACCGTATTGTTTTCACAAGGCAGGACGAATCTTCTGAGCAAGGCGCTTTGCTTTGGTTGCCGCTGAAATTTGGAATACCGCTTTCTTATATAGGCAATGGGCAAAGCCCCGATAATATTCTCAGCGCAGAAAAAGAAATTATAGCAGGGTGGCTGTTGAGGTAGGAGGATATATGGAACTGAGACAAATTACAAATGCCGTTACCAAAACCCTTGTGATAGTTGTGTTTTGGGTGGTACTTTTAGTGGATCTTATTCTGGAACCTATAATATCGTTCAAGGAAATTGGTTTTGCTCTTGTGAAAGCCATTGTATTGAGCGGGGTCTTTTGGCTTCTGTTTGTTATGCTTGTGGACACTTTGCTTAAATCCATTTTATTGGATGCAAAAGAAAAGAAAGTGGACAGAGCAGAAGGTGGGATATCTTACCACGTAACCGAACCCAGCGCAGAAGAAAAGGCGTGGCTAAGAGCGCATGAAAGGGAGAAAAATCATGGAGATTGAAGCGCTTTGGAAAGAATATAAAGAGAATGGTTGCACAGCAGCACGTGATAAACTGCTTGCAGAATACACGCCTCTTGTGCGTTACACAGCGCAGAGAATGGCTATAAGCCTGCCGGATAGCATTCAACTAGGCGATTTAATAGGAGCAGGCGTAATAGGCTTAATAAAAGCGGTTGAATCTTTTGATGCTGCTAAAGAAGTAAAATTTGAAACTTATGCAACCCATAAAATAAGAGGTTCCATTTTAGATGACCTTAGGGAGCAGGATTGGATTCCCCGCTCTATAAGGCAAAAATCAAAGATGGTAAAAAATGCTTATGTAGAATTGGAAAAAGAATTTGGCCGCACTCCTTACGATAACGAAGTTGCAGCATATCTACAGCTAAAGCCGGCAGAATTTGAGGAGCTTTTGAGCGAGATTGCGCCGGCAACCATAATCTCACTGAACGAGATAATTCCAGATCATTACGGCGAATCAACAGATACCAGCCTGATAGACACCTTGGAAGACAAGGATATAGTAAATCCCCTTGATAGGCTAGGCATGGAAGAAATAAAAAAAGTTTTAGCAGAGGCCTTATTAGCTTTGCCGGAAAACGAAAGGCATGTAGTAGCACTTTATCACTACGAAGAACTGACATTGAAAGAAATTGGTATTGCAATGAATTTAACAGAGTCTAGAGTTTCACAAATACATTCAAAAGCAATGTTAAAGCTCAAAGCTAAATTGCTATTAAAAATGTAATGCAACCAGAGGGGATTTTATGCTTCCACCAGTACAAAATCAAGATTTAGTGCAGCGCTCAGATACAATGTCCACTATGCGTTCTCAAGAGCAAGGAAAAGTTTTTGGCGATATGGCAAAATCTGCAGTAGAGATGCAACGCATAGAAGACTTGAAAAACAACTCCGTTCAAAAAGACGACGGTTCCGAGGCTTTAAACCCAGACGGCGGCGGCAACAAACGGGAACGGGAGCAGAATAAAAAACAGCAAGAAGAAGCCGAACCGGAAACCAACACCCCCGCCGGCCATCCCTTGAAACTCGATGGCGGAGACATCATTGATTTTATGGCGTAGAATGCACTTGCCACCTAAAATGCCACGGCTTATGCTATTGTCTGAACCTCGATACCCCCGATTTTTAGGATTTAGGGGATTTATACCTGAACATCATAAAAATCAATATCCCGCCGTAGATGATTTGACGGGTGGTCCCAAATTTTTTCTATATTCCCCTATGTGCTAGAAGAACACACATCGATACCTTCAATGGAATCCATAGGCGTGGGAGAGTAAAAATGCTTAGAAATGAACAGACGATCATTAGTGAAGGTGTTAGATGCCTCACAGAGAAGCTAGGTTTTGTTGAAGCTGAGTTTTTTATTTTTGCTTTGAAAAGAGATTCTTTTGATTATACGGAGTGGCGAAAGGAATATTTTGAAGATGCTTATAAAGATGGAAGCGGTACGCAGTTTGATAATTTTTTAGATTCCGCAGTTAAGCATTTTCCGCAAAA
This sequence comes from Fibrobacteria bacterium GUT307, assembly GCA_001462235.1. Classification (GTDB taxonomy): domain Bacteria; phylum Fibrobacterota; class Fibrobacteria; order Fibrobacterales; family Fibrobacteraceae; genus Fibrimonas. Next base: position 2,066 of record LIUI01000135.1, on the reverse strand, counting down.
GTCATTTGGTTTAGATGACAAGCAGTAGAATATACCCCATACCCCAAGCATCATAAAAACCAATATCCCGCCGTAGATGGTTTGGCGGGTGGTGGCGGCTATTACGCTTCCCCATAGATATTACAGGCTGTTAATTCCTCAAAAGTCCATTCAATTCCGGCGAATGAATTTTAACCATTTTTAGAGTTATTTTTTGCCATGATTTTGGAAATTCGTTGAAGATTTGCAAAGTGCGGGATTGCAAGTCGGGAAGTTCTGCTATTAAACGTCCTAAGCCAATTACAGTTGCCGCATCTTTTTCTTTTTTGGCGTCATTTTTTCTAAGCGTTTGAACTATCGCTTTGTGAAGCGTGTAAGCGGGCAGTTCAGGGATTTTCAATTTTATTCCCATGTACTCTGTTTCCATAGCATATTTAATTGCTATTTCCATATAACTCAAAACTTGTGCGGTAATTGATAACTGAGGAATTTTTATTACCCTTTCATTGCCTCGCATACGAGCAGAAAGAAATTCTATGTCAAATCCGTTCATGTCATATTTTGTCAAAACGGAAGTTGCATCAAAAGTTGGCTCAAAACCTATTTCCTGCAAAGCTAAATCAATGTTGACAGGCTTATAAATATTTTTAGGATTTTTTACGAGAAAGTCTATATCTTTTGTTCTTAACATCTGAATTTCCGTGTTGCCGCCATACATTTTGCTGTATATAGGCAAGCACCAACTACCTATAAGTATAAGCTCGTTCAACGAACCTGAATCGTTGAGTTTTTCCAAAATCTTGTGAAAAATTTCAAATTGCTCGTTTTCCAAGTAGCCTCCTAACTTCTTTTAATTCAGAAAGAGTTGTCTTTTTCCGCTGCTTGTATTTTTTTCTTTCGGAATCCCATTCCATTGCTTTTTTAGCTTTTTCACTGGATAACTCGCCTATGTATTCGGTTAGTACTTTTTTCCCTTGCCTGCGAACATAATAAAGATATTTATCCCGCTTTTTAACTGTGGCATTTGGCAGAGAAAGCAACTTATTTTCGTATTTTAGCAGTTGAGCCTCTAGCCTGTCTCTCTCTTCTCTTAATATTCCGCCAACAACGCTCATAAAAACTCCTTTGTCCTACAATATAGTAAAAAATAGCAAATGTAGGACAAGATTAATAAAAACCAATATCCCGCCGTAGATGATTTCCAAATTTGACATGCAAATTTTTTTTCTATATTCGCACCTACAATGGATAGCGAAAATCTACAGACAATGGAAGAGGCATTGGTTAATGTGCCGGAGAAGATAAAAAACTGGATTTCTGGTGTGTGGAAAACAATAGCGGCCAACAAAAAAATAAACCCAAAGTATCAGCAGGATTTGGGCGAGGCATCTCAAAAAACAAAAGATGCGGTTAAAAAACTTTACGGAAAAAATGTATCCAAGCAAATTATTAAACCGGAAAATCTAGAACATATTTACAAAAGCCACAGCAAAAATCCTCAGAAAGAACTAGCAGACGGTCAAATACCGATAACTGCAGAAATAGCTTCCCTAATCCCTGATGTCCTAGCTAACCCAAATACCATAAGAAAAAGCCTTCCAACCAACAAAAGTGGTTATGAAAGCGTTATTTTATCAAAAGAATACGCTGATGGTACGGTTCATGTTGTAGAAGCGATACCTAAGAACAATATTCTGGAAGTTTATACGGCTTATGTTTGGAACAAAGAAAAAGCAGAAAAAAAGCGTTTGGCTTATGGAAGTGCCATTTGACGGGCATCCGGTATCAACAATATCAACCCACTTCAAGAAGTGCCTTACAAGCCAAACGCTTCTACCTATAAATATAGAAAATTTTTCCTAAAAAAGCAAGAAAAAAGTTTTTTATAAGCATTTTTAGATATCTTGTAGTATTTCCAAGGTTCAAAAAGTCATTGGAGCAATGTAGTGCTTGCAATGGCAGCTAGGCAGTGAAGCACCTCAATCGTTCAGTCCTTTGCTACACCTAAACATCATAAAAACCAATATCCCGCCGTAGATGATTTGGCGGGTTATGGATGGTGTAGTGAACCGGCCCGCAAAAAAAGT
>LIUI01000134.1:19567-51682 GCA_001462235.1 Fibrobacteria bacterium GUT307 | reverse complement strand
GCGCGCCTTGCCCCTACTAAACATTCACCTTGGGGCTGTACCTAGAATATTCCTGCAAGCTGCACACATCTATAACCTGCAGTTTTTTTATGGCTTCCAAACCTTCAACGGCGTGTTGCAAACCGTGCAGGGTGGTGGTTACGGGAATGCCGTGCATAAGGCAGTTGGTGCGGATTTTCATTTCGTCGCTTGCGGGTTTTTCGCCTTTGCCGGGGGTGTTCACAATCCATGCCAAATGGCCTTCTTCTATTAAATCTATGGCATTGGGGCGTCCGTCTGCAACTTTAAATACTGCGTTGGTTGGGATTCCGTTATTTCTGAGCATGGTGCTTGTTCCCCTTGTGCAGTAAAGGGTAAAGCCAAGTTCCACCAATCTTTTTATATAGGGAATTGCATCTTTGCGGTCTTCTGAGCGAAGGCTCAAAAATATATTTCCTATTTCTGGCAATTTGTTTCCGGAGGCAATTTGGCTTTTTAGGTATGCCATGCTTGCCATGCGGTCTATGCCCATTACCTCGCCTGTGGATTTCATCTCAGGGCTTAAAATTATATCCACGCCGGGGAAACGTGCAAATGGGAATACTGCTTCTTTAACGGAAAAATGCGAAGGGATAAATTCTTTTGTAAAGCCTATTTCTTTTAACTTTTTGCCAGCCATGCAAAGAGAGGCTATTTTTGCAAGCGGAATTCCTATTGCCTTGCTTACAAACGGAACGGTTCTTGAAGCCCTTGGATTTACTTCCAAAACATAAATAGTTTCGTTTTGAATTGCATACTGAACATTCATCAAACCGCACACATTGAGTTCACGAGCCATCGCTTTGGTATGCTTTCTTATAGTATCTTGAATGTGCTTTGAGAGTGTTGGCGGCGGAAGGGTGCAGGCACTGTCTCCGGAATGAACGCCGGCCAGTTCCACGTGTTCCATTATACCGCCTATCACCTGGGTTTCACCATCAGAAAGGCAATCAACATCTACCTCTGTGGCATTTTCCAAAAAGCGGTCTATTAAAATTGCACGGCCTTCGGAAATTTCCATAGCTTTTGCCATGTATTCTCTTAAACCAGATTTGTCGTAAACTATAACCATCGCTCTGCCGCCCAAAACAAAAGATGGACGCATTAAAATTGGATAGCCAATTTTATCTGCGATTGCCTCGGCTTCTTCTGCGTTTTTTGCCAAGCCGTTTGGCGGCTGAGAAATGCCAAGTTTTTCCAGCATTTTAGAAAAGAGTTCCCTATCTTCTGCAACTCCTATATCGTCTGGTGAGGTGCCTATTATATTAACACCGTTTGCCTTTAAGCCCTCTGCCAAATTCAGCGGAGTTTGCCCGCCAAATTGCACTATTGCTCCATAACATTTTTCACGTTCGTAAACTTCCAGAACATCTTCCAGAGTTAAAGGTTCAAAATAGAGTTTATCGGAGGTATCGTAATCGGTGGAAACGGTTTCTGGGTTTGAGTTTAGCATTATTGTTTCAAAGCCCGCTTTTTTAAGAGCAAAAGAGGCATGAACGCAGCAATAGTCAAATTCTATCCCCTGCCCTATGCGGTTTGGCCCGCCGCCTAAAATGAGGATTTTTTTCTTTCCTTGCTCTTCTTCGGTGTTTAAGCCTTCTGAATTATTTGATTTTGCTCCGCTTGAATAACTTGAATAAAGATAAGGGGTAAAAGCTCTGAATTCCGCAGCACAGGTATCTACTATGTGGTACTCAGGCCTTAAAAGGATGGATTTTCTTTTGTTCCTTACATCTTCTTCTTTTTCGCCAAGAATGTTTGCTATTTGTCTATCTGAAAATCCGAATTCCTTTGCTTGTTCAAAAAGTTTGGCATCTTTAGCTAAACCATCTAAATTTTTTGCGGAGCGAATTTCGTTTTCATATTCCACCAGCTCCTTAAACTGCCGCAAAAACCAACGGTCTATTTTTGTAAGGGAGTAAATTTTATCTTCGCTCCATTTGCGGGCAATGGCTTCTCGCACCATAAAAATTCTATTCGCGCTGCCAATTCCTATTTTCCTTTCCAATTCCTCTTCGCTTAAATCTTTGAAAATATAATCCTTGCCATCTGCGCCAAACCCGGCACGTCCCGTTTCTAGTGAACGCAACGCCTTTTGGAAGGACTGTTTGAATGTGCGCCCTATTGCCATTGCTTCACCTACGGATTTCATTTGGGTTCCCAGTTTATCGTCTGCGCCCATAAATTTTTCAAAGGCAAAACGGGGGACTTTGGTTACAATGTAATCTATTGAAGGTTCAAAACTGGCTTTTGTTTGCCGTGTTATATCGTTTGTGATTTCGTCAAGGGTGTAGCCAACTGCTAGTTTTGCAGCAATCTTGGCTATAGGGAAACCTGTTGCCTTTGATGCCAAGGCAGAGGATCTTGAAACTCTTGGGTTCATTTCAATTATAACCAAACGGCCATCGTTTGGGTTTATGGCGAATTGCACATTAGAACCGCCGGTGCTTACCCCAATTTCTCGCATTACCGCAATACCCGCATCGCGGAGTTTTTGGTATTCGCGGTCTGTGAGCGTTAGAGCCGGAGCCACCGTGATGGAATCCCCGGTATGGACGCCCATAGGGTCTATGTTTTCAATGGAGCAAACTATAACGCAGTTGTCTTTGGAATCCCGCATTATTTCCAATTCGTATTCTTTCCAGCCTTCAATGGATTCTTCAATGAGCAATTCTTTGGTAGGGGAGTAGTATAAGCCTCTCTCGCAGATTTCTTTGAATTCCTCTTCGTTACGGGCAATGCCGCCACCTGTGCCACCGAGCGTGAAGCCCGGGCGTATCACAAGGGGCCAGGTACTCAGGCTTTCTTTTATGCGGCAGGCTTCTTCGTAAGAATGAGCCGTTTCGCTGCGAGGCATGTCCAGCCCTATGGATTTCATAGCTTCTTTGAACAAACCTCTGTCTTCTGCTTTGCGGATTACATTTGGGTTTGCACCCAGCATCTCTACGCCGTAGTATTCCAGCACACCCGCCTCTGCGAGTTCCATGGCAAGGTTCAGGGCTGTTTGCCCGCCAAGAGTTGGAAGCAAGGAATCCGGGCGTTCTCTGCGGATAATTTCCGTAAGGGCAGCCTTGGTTAGAGGCTCTATATAAGTTCTATCTGCAAAGTCCGGGTCTGTCATTATCGTAGCGGGGTTGGAGTTTACCAGCACCAACTCATAACCCTCCGCTTTTAGCGATTTGCAAGCCTGCACGCCCGAATAATCAAATTCGCACGCTTGACCGATAACAATGGGACCAGAACCTATTAGGAGAATTTTTCGAATATCACTGCGTTTTGGCATGTCGGGAGAGAATGTAGAAATCTTTTTTTGCTACATTTCCATAATGCTTCCCCTAGTAATCATCATCTCCGCTACGGTTGCGGCTGCGGCACTGCCTGTGATCAAAATCACAACAGGTACTCCCGCACCGACAAGCGCGGCATCAAATTACAATCTCAACAGCTGCCCGAATACCTCTACCGCCGGCACTGCCTTTCTCGCCCCGACACAGGATTACAGGGTGTTGACGGAGTTTACGATTACCGGCGCGAGCAGCCCGTCCATGAATATCACATTAGACGCCAAGGGTGCTGATTCCATAAGGATACGCGGAAATTCCACATCGTTTATGGTACCCGCTGGCAGCGGCGACGCCGCGAAATCTTACCGGGTAAAGTTCGGCAGCAGGCGGGGCCTTTTCGGCATGAAAGAGTCCAAAAGCTGGGCACTTTTAGCCAATTTTTACGACCCAACCCAGATGCTCAGCGTTATCGGTTTTGAACTCGGTAAACGTATGGGGCTTGATAACACCTTGCCGTATGAATTTGTAAAATTGAATTATAACGGTAAAGATATAGGGGTTTACGTGCTTACACCGCAAATATCGGGCACGAGCCGCTCCACCAACAGCGGTGTATACGTTGAAGCCGACGACGGCGGCTGGCTAGCTGAGTTTACTCATTGGGGGCCAGGAGATGCGGAAGACTGCAAAAGGTTTTTTCTCGCGACGCGATTGAACGGGAACGGCAGCCCCTCTTACAAATATGTTTTAAACACGAAAATAAGAACGCCGGAACTTGACGAACTGCCGCTGAGCGGCGGCCAGCCAAATCTGGAGGGGTTTGATTATGTTAAAAATGACATTAACGCATTTGTGGATAAATTGAATGATAACGGATTCCCGAACAATGGCTACCGCGACCTTATAGACCTTCGAGGTTGGGCAACATACACATTGATAAATCTGTTTATGGATAACAGGGACTGGAATACGGCGGGCGACGCCGGCGGTTTGGGTTCAAATTTCCTGTACAAGGTCAACAGTTCTGGCAAGATTAAGGCTGGGCCGCTTTGGGACCTTGACCTGGCGGCGGGCTCGCCCGGCGTTATGGGAGGGCAATTTTTTTCAACCGCGTCAACAACAAGGAACACATCGCCCAGCCACGCATTATACCAAAAACTGTGGAGTGACAAGTCTGGATTCTTGCCCTGTTACGTAGACGCTTGGAACACTCATAAGGACATGATTAAGGCTGTTGGGGAAGACGGCGGCCTTATTGATTCGTTGACGGATAAGCTCGCCCCCAACATTGACGGAAAATATGCGATGCGTGAGTCGTCGAATAGCTTTGGTGCGAGCGGTACGACATATACTGAAGAATCGTACAGGACTTTTGTCGGGCGGATGAAGTCTTGGTGGAATACCCGCTATACCAAGTTCGACGATGAAGTGAAAAAACTCAACGTCACCGGAACTTGCCCGTCTGCACCCACCCCAATTCACTCACCGCAAATTGCTGCAGCCAACCAAGCTACGCAAACTTACAACGGCATAAATCTGCAAGCAACAAGCAAAGCCATGCTTGAAGTTTACGGCTTAAACGGCAATTTAATCAGTAGGCAGAGTTTTGGCAGTGGCATATATACCGTATCATTTGGGCATTTGCCAAAGGGAATGTATATTGTGAAAGCGACGTTTGGCAGCGAGAAAAAAATGTTAAAACTGGCGATAATGTAAAAAAACAGTTTTTTGTTGCACTTTTGTCGCAGGTTGTTTTGTATATTTAATTAAGAGATATGACATACAATAATTTGTTTTATATACCGGTTTCACGGAAAAGCCAGGCTTCCATACGGCGTAAACTTATCATTTTTTCATCCGCGCTTTTCCTGCTGATTTTTATTGTAGGAAGTGTGGCCTTTGTTTTTTTAATGAGGCAGATACTGCATGATAACGCCGGCAACGAACTTGTGCAGGTTGTGAAAATTGAGGATTTTAGGCTGGAGGCATATATAGGCGGTGAAATTGCCATTGTGCGTAAAATGGCAACTTCTCCCCTGATACAGCAGTATTTTATGAACCCTGAAAACACGGAGCTGGCGAGCATTGCTCATGAAGATATAGAAGGATATCGCCAAACTTTTATGTCCAAATCCGTTTTTTGGGTAAATGACTTGGATAAAAAATTCTACATGGACAGTGCTTATGCCTATATTCTCGATCCCGACGACCCGGCTAACTACTGGTACAATATGACGCTGCATAAGACGCAAACTTATAATCTGAATATAAACTACAATCCAAACCTTAACGTGACAAACCTTTGGATTAACGCACCGGTTTTTGATAAAGACCACAAAGCGGTTGGAGTGCTGGGAACCGGTATAAATTTGTCGGATTTTGTCAATACGATAAATGAGAAATATTCAGGACAGGCAGACTTGTATTTTTTTAACGCGAGCGGAGAGATAACATGGGCACGAAATGTTGAGCTTGTTGCGAATAAAATAAAGTTGGAAAAAGAACTCGGTCAAACAGGTGCAAAAATTCTTGCCGGGGTGAGAAATTTAAAAGATGGGGAAATCAGTTTTTTTGAGACTCATGGCAGGAAGGGCGTGGCCGCGTTTTGCAGGATTCCGCTTTTGGATTGGAATGTTGTTGCGATTCGTAATTTTACCGCCAAGGATACCATGCAAACCGGCATGACATTTCTGTTTGGCGTAATGATGTTGATTATCTTCTTCATCTTTGTAACGGTCAATATATTCGCGTCAATATTGTTAGAGCCGCTTAACCGCCTGATTAAAACATTAGACCAAATTTCTAACGAATGGGATTTGAAGTCGCAAGAAAACACCGGCCAAAAAGATGAAATATCAACGATAGGCGAGTTTTTGAACATGACCATAATTGATCAACTGACAGGTATTTACAATAAACGGTTTTTGAGCGGAAACTTGAAAAAAATAATCAAATCTTTGTCTCGTTCTAACGGCAATCTTAGTTTGCTGATGATAGACATTGATTGTTTCAAAAAGTACAACGATACTTACGGTCACGATATGGGCGACAAATGCCTTAAAACAGTAGCAAATATTCTTACTGGGTGCATTACAAGGGAAGAAGATTTTATTGCACGGTACGGCGGAGAAGAATTTATCGTTGTGTTGCCGAATACCGCAAAGGATGGCGCGGCTTTAGTAGCGGAAAAAATGTTAAAAAAAATATGTAAAAGCCGTATCCTTCACGAAAAAAGCGATATATCCGAATATGTTACAATTTCTATCGGTGGTACAACAGGTGTTGTGAAACATCAGCACAATGACAGAGACTTTATTAAACGTGCCGACGAGGCTCTGTATGAATCCAAACACGGGGGGCGGAATCGATATACATTCAAGAGTCTGGATTGAAATTTTTTTTCTACAAAAAACAATGGGAAACCCTTGACACCAAGCTAATTTTTTGCTATATTTTGCACGTTATAAGTTACATATTCATCGCAGTGGTAGCCGTAAGCGTAGGCTTGTATTTGGTCTTCAGTTTGGTTGAAGTAAACAAGCAAATTGATAGCTTGAAATACACCGCTATAGATCCCTTATCAGAAATAAGCAAAACGGTTAAGTATCTACAACTCTTGCGTGTTAACGTAAGAGATATGACAGTAGCGAAGAGCATAGAAGATGTAGATAGATTGCTGAATGAAGCGGATGCTATAAGTGAACAAATTGACGCATCTCTAGAGTATCAAAAAGAACGTATCATAGACCCTAAAAATAAAGTTTCGTTAGAAGACATTTCTAGAAACGAGAAAAAATTCAGAGCCGAAGCAGCTAAACACGCCGAATACGTTAAAAAATATATAAATAACAAAGATTCGCTTTGGCTAAACCATGCAAGGACTATGGCAGTATTAATACCGATTTTCAAGGAATTTGACACTGCCAGCGAACATTTTGTAGAAATAAAGGGTAAAGCAGAACAAGCATCCGTAAATGCAAACGAAGTTGCCGGCGCAGCAGAAGAAATGTCCACAAATATGAATACGGTTGCTGCTGCCATAGAAGAAATGAGCGCAAGCATAAACCAAATAGCCACCAATGCAGGCAAAGGTTTTGCTGTTGTAGCTAACGAAATTAAAGAACTTGCAAACCAAAGTGCAGATAGCGCAGAAGATATTGCCCGCCGCATAGAAGGCATCCAGCAGGGCACAGGCGATGCAGTTCATGTTATTAGCGATGTAAGCGAAATCATTGCTAAAATAAACCATAGCGTAGAGGCTATAGCAGGCCACGTTGAGCAGCAAACAAAAGCTGCTAACGAGATAGCGAACAATGTATCTCAAGCGAATACCGGCTCCAAAAGGGTTGCTAGTGCCATTAGCGAGGTTGCAAGAGGTGCAAACGATGTATCTAGGAATGCCGGCGAAGCGGCAAAGGGAGCCGCCAATGTAAGCCATAATGTTGTAAGCGTTAGCGACGTTGCAAAGCATTCTGCGCAAGAAGCTACCCAGGTTAACCAATCTGCAGAAGATTTGAGCAAAATCGCAAGCGATTTAAAAGCTACAGTTAGCAAGTTTAAGGTATAACATGTACCATACCCAAAACTTTTCTATATTACCATACCACTTTATAGTTGAAAAGGACAAGAGATGACAAGAAAAGGTTTTGGACTTCGCGAATGGATAATTCTGGCTGTTATTGCGCTTTCGGGCTACAGTATATGGCCTTCTATTCAGTACCACACAAAGCAAGGCGCAGAAAAGCAGAAGTTTGCTAAAGAAAATCCAAAGGTTGTGGATAAATCCGTGACTTTTGGCTTGGATTTAGCCGGCGGTACCAGCATAATTCTGGAAATTGACAAAAGCGGCTTAAAGCCGGATGAGGCATCCGATATTCAGGAACGCTCTCTGGAAATTATCCGCAATAGGGTTGACCAATACGGTCTTTCTGAGCCGCAAATTTTCCCCAGCGGCAATAACCGCATAGTAGCAGACCTTGCAGGCGTAGATGTAGAAGATGCCCGCAACCTAGTTGGCGGCACAGCTATGCTGGAGTTTAAGATAGTAGCTGAGCAAGAGAAGGCAGCACAGGCTCTGTCTTTAGTTGACAATTACTTAAAAGGGCGTAGCCTTCCCGGCCTTCCCAGTGCAGATACTTCTTTGGCAGGAACAGTGCCGGGAGTAAAAGACACCGCAGATTTAGATACCGCAGATTTATTAAGCGACGATGCTTTGTTGCTCGGTGGCAAAACCGCAGAACCCTTAGAAACTGTACCCGCAGGTGATAGCTTGGCTGCAGCCGCATACGTAAACCCAGACCGTCCATTCACAGGTTATTTGGTTAATTACGGCAGTGATTTAGCCGTTCCGGAAGACTATGTTTCTCGTGTTCAGGCAATTTTAGAAATGCCTGGGGTGCAAGCTCTAATCCCCAGAGACGTGGCTTTTGCTTGGGGGCGTGGCTTTGAGAAAGAACAAAACGGGAACAAACTCAAAAAACTTTATCTGTTAAAACGCCGTGCAGAAATGGATGGCAAAGAAATTGCAACCGCCCAGCCATACAGAATTTCCGATGGTCTTTCTGCTGGGCAGGTAGCAGTATCGCTCCGCTTTAAGGGAATGGGGCCAAAGAAATTCGCTTCTGTTACAGGGAACAATGTTGGCAAGCAAATGGCCATAGTCCTTGACGGGCAGGTGATAAGCGCACCCGTAATTCGCGACCGCATTCCAAACGGCGAAGCCCAAATCACAGGCTTAGACGACATGGCAGAAGCTACTCAGTTGGCCGTTGTTTTGAGAGCCGGTGCATTGCCAGCTCCTATGAAAATTGTGGAACTGAGAAATGTGGGCGCAAGCCTTGGCGAAGAGAATATTAAGGCGGGTTTTGGCTCTGCCGTAATTGGCTTTGCTATATGCCTTTTGTTCATGATATTCTACTACAGTTTTGCGGGCTTGGTAGCCAATGTGGGTATTTTTGTGAACGTACTTATAATAGGTGCGGCACTTTCCATATTCAACGCAACACTTACACTCCCTGGCATTGCCGGCATGGTATTAACAGCGGCTATGGCGCTTGATGCCAATATTATTATTTTTGAACGCATAAGGGAAGAATTGCGAGCCGGGCAAATGGCCAGGATGGCGGTTTCAAAGGGCTACGAAAAGGCTTTCAGTGCAATTATAGATTCCAATATAACAACATTCCTTGTAGCATTCATTCTTTATAAAGTGGGTACCGGCCCTGTAAAAGGCTTTGGCTTAACCCTTATGATAGGTATAGCTGCATCTCTATTCTCTGCATTAACAGTTACCAGAGCTATTTTCGAGCTAAAACTCTCAAAGCACGATGCAAAAGTGGTGAATGTGGGTAAGGGTATAAAATGGTTGCAAGATGCAAAATTTCAGATTGTTTCTAAACGTGGAATATGGGCAAAACTATCGATTACGGTATGTGCTCTTTGCATTGGCCTAGCTGTTATAAAGGGCTTTGATTATAGCATAGATTTCACAGGTGGTTTGGTTTATACCGTTGACTACGCAGATGATTCTCACCATGTAGATGCTTTGAATAGCGCTCTAGGCAAAAGCAATTTTGGCGATGTAACCGTGCGTAAACTAGGCGGTACCTCTCTTAACCAATATATGCTGAGCATTCAAACGCAGGAATCAGACGAAGATGCGGTTAAAGTTATGACTGCAAAACTGAAAACAGCTTTGGAAAGCGCAGGTTCCCCGAAAATTGTTGCAGAAGATGTGGTTGGTCCAACCATAGGCAATGAACTTCGCTATAAGGCACTGCTTGCCATTATTCTATCTTGGATTGGCATTAGTATTTATATATGGGCGCGTTTTGGCAAAATGGGGCTTGGCTTTGGCATAGGCTCGGTAGTTACGCTTATTCACGATACCATTATATGCCTAGGGCTTGTGAGCTTGCTCAAACTTCCCATTGACGGTGCAATGATAGCGGCCTTCCTTGCAATGATAGGCTATTCAATCAACGATACAATAGTTATTTACGACCGTATTCGTGAAAATAAGATGCTTGCCAAGGAAACCCTGGAAGACCGTATTAACATCTCTATTAACCAGAGTTTGTCCCGTTCTATAATCACCAGCTTATCTACATTATTTGTGTGCATAGTGCTTTCCATTATGGGTGGTTCCAGCATTCGCGACTTTGGTATTGTAATGTCTGCCGGTATTGTTATTGGCACTTATTCCTCAATTTGCCTAAGTGCGCCATTCTTGGTGTGGTGGAGCAAAAAATTCAAGAGAGGAATGGGGTAGCATAAATTTTGGCATATTTTTTGCATTAGCAAAAGTATGTCAGAGAACACCATCACTCCTACTCGCAGCCGGCTCTTTAATTCGGATACTCGTATGCTGGTGTATAAGGGCTTGGATGCGAATGCTATGCGGGGCCGTGCTATTGCCCAAAATATAGCCAATGCTCAAACTCCCGGTTATCAGCGTGTAGAGGTCAATTTTGAAGATCAAGTGCGCGACGCCATGAGAAAGCACGTAACCGGTACAAAAACCGACGAAAATCACATGGATATAGGCAGAAAGGCATCCATAAGAAAAATCGAACCATATTCCTTTCGCCCAGACGACCCTACAAATCCCGGCGAAGTGAACAATGTGGATATAGATATTGAAGCGTCTAAAATGGCAGAAAACCAGATAGAATACAATTACAATATGCAATTCGCCTCTTTTGGAAAAATACAAGCAGCTATAAAGGGCCAGGTGTATTAAATCTTAACCCAACCTTAACTTAGCCTTAACAGAATCTCAACATTCAAGAACTATCTTATTCTTGTTTTAAAGAAAGGTAGTATATGAAAACTTGTTGTTTTTCATTGTGTGCGGCTATGGTGTTTATTGCTTTAGCTTTGGTTGGTTGCAAAGAGGATTCAGGCACTATAACGGTTTATACCGCCCTGGAAGACGAATTGGTAACAGAATACTTAAAAGGATTTACTGAAAAGCACCCCAATATAAAAGTAAATGTTGTTCGCGAATCAACCGGCATAATAACGGCGCGGCTTATAGCAGAAAAAGATAATCCGCAGGCAGATTTGGTGTGGGGAACAGCGGCTTCTTCAATGCTGGTTCTTGATGAGCGTGGGCAGCTTGAACCATATTCGCCAAGCGGAGTAGAGAGAGTATTGCCTAAGTTCAAATCCACTAAAGCCATTCCTACTTGGGTAGGCATAGATGCTTGGGAAACGGCTTTTATTATAAATACCGTGGAACTCGCCAAGTTAGGTCTTAAAGCAGAGGATATCAAATCTTACAATGATTTATTGCGCCCTGAGTTAAAGCAACACATTGTAATGTCAAATCCAAATTCATCCGGCACAGGCTTTTTAACAGTTGCGGGCGTGTTGCAACTTAATGGCAAAGATACGGATAAAGGATGGGATTACCTCTCTAAATTGCACGAAAATGTAGATCAATACGTGCATTCCGGTTCAAAGCCGGCAAAAATGGCTGCTGCCGGCGAATGCGTGGTTGGAGTGAGTTTTGGTTATGCCGGAATAAGCCAAAAGCAAAAAGGCGCGCCGGTTGTTACCGTGTTCCCTGTTGAAGGTTCTGGCTGGGATATGGAGGCAAATGCACTGATTAAAAAGTCAAAAATAAATCCTGCAGCGAAAATTTTCTTGGATTGGGCAATTTCCGATGAGACTATGGAAGCATACAAAAAGAATTATCCCATTATCACCACAGGCAAAGGCGGCAACTATGAAGGCCATGATTTTGACCCTGTAAAACAGCTTATAGATAGCGATTTTGCTTGGACTGCGAGCAACAGAGACATAATACTTTCCAAATGGATGGCAATGTTTGACAGTAAATCTGCACAGAAATAATTTTGGATGAGCTATGAATTTTTTGGAAATAAAGGGCATTACAAAACACTTTGGCTCGCAGACCGTGTTAAAGGATATCAATGCAACTATTGAGAAAGGCGAGTTTTTGTGCATTCTGGGGCCTTCCGGTTGCGGAAAAACAACTCTTTTGCGAATAATCGCCGGGCTAGAAACGGCAGATTGCGGGCAAATTATCATTGAGGGCAGGGATTGCACATTTCTTCCTCCTTCAAAACGGAATTTTGGGATAGTGTTTCAGTCTTATGCTCTTTTTCCCAATATGACTGTGTTGGAAAATATCCTATTTGGGTTAAAGCAAAAAAAGGATATGAGTGCAAGTGAACGGAAAAAGAAAGCCATTGAAATGCTCAATTTGGTTGACTTAAGTGAGCATAGCGCTAAATATCCGCGTCAGCTATCGGGTGGGCAGCAGCAGAGAACGGCAATTGCACGTGCCATAGCCTTGTCTCCCTCTTTTCTTTTGTTAGATGAGCCATTATCTGCTTTGGATGCTAAAGTGCGTGCAAAGCTGCGTTCGGAAATAAGGATGCTTCAACGCAAACTTGGCATTACCACTATTATGGTAACCCACGACCAAGAAGAAGCCTTGACAATGGCAGACAGAATAGTTGTGATGAACAATGCTGTTGTGGAACAGATTGCCTCCCCTTATGCTATATATAATAAACCGGCATCTCATTTTGTTGCAGATTTTATAGGGGCAATGAATTTTTACAGCGAAGGGGAAGTGCTCCGCGGCATACGTCCGGAAAAAATAAAGATAGTTGACCGCGAACCTTATGATATTAAGGCTTTAGTCAGGGAACTAGAATTTAAGGGAGCTTATACTCGCATACATAGCACGATACCGGGAAAAAATACAGAAATGTTTATAGACTTGCCTTCGGATAAAGTTGAAAGCATGGAACTTCATCGCGAGACTATGCTCTTTTTGCAAATACCGGATGAACATGCTATTAGGTATTAAACGCCGTTTTGCCCGTTTTAATATAGTACAATTCTGCATATTGCTGCTTGTGCTTGTTATCTTTACGGTAGCTTTTATTTTTCCGCTTGGTGCGCTTTTTTCAAAAGCTTTTATTGGGGAAGCCGGTGCGTTTGGGCTTGCTAATTATAGAAGCTATTTCAACAATCCCACGCTCAGCATTTCTGTGTGGAATACCATTCACATATCGTTGATAACAACCGTTTTTAGCACGGTATTCGGTTTTTTTTATGCTTATGCTATAATGCGCACAGATATTCCAGGGAAGGCATTTTTTAAATATATAGCATTGCTGCCTATTTTTATTCCTACGGTGGTTCATGCGCTGGGTTTGGTGTATATTTTTGGCAAGCAAGGTTTTATTACCCGTCTTGGTTTTGACATTTCTCTATACGGAAAAAACGGCATTATTATCTCTGAGATTATTTATACTTTCCCTTCTGCCTTTTTATTGTTTTTAGTAGCCCTTGAATTTGTGGACGGTAGATTATATGAAACCTGCAATGCTATGGGGGTAAAACCTATCAAGCAAATTTTGCATGTAACGCTTCCGGAAATGAAATATACCATAGTCAATACAATTTTTGTATGCTTTACCCTTGCCTTTACCGATTTTGGCGCACCCAAGGTTTTAGGCGGGAATTATAATGTTCTTGCTACCGATATTTACAAGCAGGTTGCCGGGCAATTCAACATGAGCATGGGTGCGGTGGTTGGCACTTTGCTGCTTATTCCCGCAATTATATCATTCATTACGGGGCGTTTTATATCAAATAAAAATTCCAGTTCGCTTAACGCAAAAACAATACCGCTGGCCATTAAGAAAAATTTTCTTCGCGATACTTTGTTTCTCATGTTTTGCTCTCTTATAGCTATGTGTTTTATATCTCTTATATTATCGCTTTTTATAGGCGCGCTTACCAGCTACTATCCTTACGATTTGAGCCTTACTCTTAAGCATTTTGCCTTTAACGATTCTGCCGGGGGCATAGGCAGTTTTTTGAATTCGGTATGGATGAGCATTTTTACCGCCGCTTTTGGTACGGTGTTTGTTTTTTTGTATGCGTATATGACAGAGAAAACACAGGGTTTGTGTATTTTAACAAAATACGGTAAATTGCTTTCTGTTTTGCCTCTTGCTGTGCCCGGTATGGTGGTAGGCATTTCTTTTATATTTTTCTTTAACTCGCAAAATAATCCCCTTCATTTTATTTATGGCACTGTAGCGATACTTGTGCTTTCAAATATTTTGCATTATTTTTCTGTTCCTTACCTTACCGCTGCCGGGGCTTTGAAAAAACTTGACTATGAATTTGAAATGGTAGCAGAAGCTATGAAAATTCCGCGATGGAAAACTTTTCTTAGGGTGAGTGTTCCTTTATCTGCCCACGCCATAGTGGAAATTGCTATGTATTTTTTTGTGAACTCAATGGTAACGGTTTCTGCGCTTGTTTTTTTATATAACGCAAATTTCAAGGTTGCTTCAATAGCAATTACCCACATGGAAGAAGCGGGGAATATAAGCCAGGCAGCGGCTATGAGTTTATTGATATTGTTTATAAACGTAGCTGTGCGAATATTATATGAGTTTGTGATTGGCATTAAAAAGAAGCAAGCAATAAAAGGAGGATTGTAAAATGAGTAAAGTTAGTGCTATTATTCTGGATTGGGCGGGAACAACGGTGGATTACGGCTGCTTTGCGCCGCTAAATGCCTTTATTACCGCTTTTGGAGCTTTTGGCATTAAAGCCGGCATAGAGGAAATTCGCGTTCACATGGGGCTATCAAAGCGGAAGCATATTGAAAAAATGCTGGACTGCATGGAGTGTCCATATACGCAAGAAGATGTGGATAAAATTTACGGGTGTTTTGAACCTTCTTTGTTTAAAGTTTTGGCTGCACATACCGAACCATTGCCCGGAGTTCTTGAAACGGTTGCTCAAATTAGGGAAATGGGAATAGCAATAGGTTCTACCACAGGCTACACCAAGGCGATGATGGACGTGGTAATGCCTTTGGCAAAAGAAAAGGGTTATGCCCCGGATTGCGTAATTTGCCCGGATGATGCAGGCGGAATAGGCCGCCCTTATCCGTATATGATTTGGCGCAATTTGGAAAAACTCGGTGTGCCGTCTATTAGCGAAGTGTTGAAAATCGGTGATACCGCCGCAGATATGGAAGAAGGAAAAAATGCCGGCTGTTTGTGCGTAGGCGTATTAAAAGGTTCTAGCATGGTAGCTCTTAGCGAAGAAGAATTTGCACAGAAAAATGATGCGGAAATTTTGAAATTGTTTGAAATTGCCAAGCAAAAATACATTGAAGCCGGTGCAAACTATGTTATTGAAAGTATCGATGCTTTGCCGACCTTGATAAAAACCTTGAACAAAGAAAGAGGAGTTTAGTTTTATGTATGAGTTTATTCCGGATAATCCTTACCTGCTTTTAACGCCGGGACCCTTGTCCACTTCAAAGTCTGTAAGGAATGCATTGCTGCGGGATTGGTGCACGTGGGACGCAGATTACAATGAGGAAATTGTGCAGAATATTCGCCGGCGTTTAGTGGCATTGGCCTCAAAAAAAAGCGAAGATTATACCGTTGTGTTGATGCAAGGCAGCGGTTCTTTTTCGGTTGAAGCCACTTTGGGAACAACGGTGCCGCAAACCGGCAAATTGCTAATTATTACCAACGGTGCTTATGGAGATAGAATTGCGCAAATAGCAAAGGTGCTTAAATTGGAGCATATTGTATATTCCTGCCCGGAAACCGAGGCACCCAAACCGGAAGTTCTGTCAAAATTTCTTTTGGAAAATCCTGCTATTACGCATGTAGCGTTGGTTCACTGCGAAACCACAACAGGTATGCTCAATCCGTTGCCGGAGCTAGCTCGCATAATAAAAGAGCATGGCAAAATTTTCATCTTGGATGCTATGAGTTCTTTTGGCGGTATGCCTCTTGACATGGCAGATTATGGTATTGATTTTTTGGTGAGTTCTTCCAACAAATGTATTCAGGGAGTTCCGGGTTTTGCTTTTGTGATTGCCAAAAAAGAGGAATTGCTAAAATGCAAGGGGAATGCCCGCTCCTTGTGTTTGGATTTATATGACCAATGGAAAGAGATGGACAAGTCCGGGAAATGGCGTTATACTTCCCCTACTCATATTGTCCGAGCATTTTATCAGGCTTTGGATGAATTGGAGGCAGAAGGCGGCGTGGAGGCTCGTTACGAGCGGTATTGCGAGAATCAGCAGTTGTTGGTTGCCGGGATGGACTCTTTGGGTTTTGAGGCTTTATTGCCGGAAAATTTGCAATCTCCTATAATCACCTCTTTTTTATATCCTAGGTCTAATTTTGACTTTGGCGTTTTTTACAAAGCGGTAAAGCAGCGTGGATTTGTGCTGTATCCGGGCAAAATTTCGCAAGCAGATACTTTTAGAGTTGGCAATATAGGCGAGGTATATCCAAAAGACATAAATAGATTATTGGAGGTGATAAGCGCACTTACTGTTTAGCGTTTTCTATATTACCCTTTGCAATGAGCAAAAAATATGATATTTTTATTTCTTATCGCCGTAAAGGCGGTATAAAAGATGCTAGGCTTGTAGATGAAAAACTGCTCAATAGCGGTTATTCGGTGTCTTTTGACATAGATACTTTGGGGCGTGGCAAATTTACGGACACTTTGAAAACCCGGTTAAAGGATTGCAAAGATTTTATAGTAATATTTGAACCCACCTATTATGAAAGATTTTACGATGAAAACGGGAATGTTCAGCCAGAAGAGGTTTTGAACGAAGATTGGTGCTATCTGGAACTCAAAAATGCTTTATTGCTGAATAAAAATATAATTCCTTTAGTTCAAAAAGATTTTGTTTTTCCCGGCAATTTGCCAAAAGACATAAGAGATGTTGCAGAGATGAATGCAATACAATTAACAGAAAAGGAATTTAAGGAAATATTTGAATACAAGGTAAAAGCCTATTTGGTTTCAAAACCAAAATTCACATATCGTTACAAAAAGCCCATAATAGCCGCTTTATCGCTTATGATATTGGCTGTGATAGCATATCTTATTTCTTTTAGCTTAGATTCTCAAAAAAAGGCGGCAGCAGAATCTGCAAGGGCTACGGCAGAAGCGGAGCGGGCTATTTTTATTGCAGATTCAATTAAAAAAGCCAGTGAAGAACGGGCGGTTTTTGTTGCTAAAAATATTTTGGATTCCATAAATAAAGCAAGAGAAGCAGAGAAAGCAACAGAAACAAAGCGGCCATCGGCAGCAGTAACTACTACTGCAAGCAAGCCGGCGCAAGCCGGTGCAAGCCAAAAAACAGAGCTTTACTGGGCTAGCAACGGAGAGGATACCGGCAAGATTTTATTTGAAAAATTGTCTAAAGCCGGTTTAAAAACAGATAAATGCAGCGGCAATGGAATTAAGGTTTCTGCTTCAAAATTTCAATGCAAAACGAATGCTATGGGTGCTATAAGGTGCACTTATGCCCCGCAATTAACCGCAACAACTTGCAGCGGTACGCAGGTAGAAAAACTCACTTTTGGGCAAACCTTCAACGGCACAAACAAAGATGAAAACCTAGCAAAGCAAAAAATACTGGAAGATTTGCGAAGCGCAAATTTCAACGCATGGATTGGCCAGCTTTTGGCTTTGAAGAAGTGAACATCACGTGTAAGCTTAACCGTTTGGTTGCTGGCCTCCAGCTTTATCACATCATAAAATTCATCGCACCAATGAACATTATGAGATTACCATCGTATGTCTCAAGAGTTAAAATCTTATCTTCTATTGAATAATTGAATTTGAAGTCATTGGCATATTCACAGGTTTCTAGTTTTAGACCTTCTGCCGTGCACTCATACTCAGTACACGTTCTTTTCAGTTTAATATAATTTGGAATTATTAGAGCAGCAAGGCTGGCAGGCCACGTTTCTTTTTGATTTTTTCTATTTTTAATGCTTGATTTAATAACCATGCGTGAAATTCACGCGGAACCCATAAATAGGAGTGCCATTATGCCAAAAAATATGCTCTCGCAGAAAGCCATAGAGCTTGTAACCGCAAATGACGGCAGTTTCGGCAAAGCCAAGGCTCGGCTGCAAGAATTGCTACAACCGAAAAATAGCGAAATGAGCGTGAAAAAAGTTAAATGGCAACCTTGCAAAGGGGATTGGTGAACCTATGGACAAAAAAAACTTCGGCGATTTGTGGAATAAGATAGCACTAAAAGAAATAGATAGCATTATCGCCCTTTGCAAAAGCAATGGATTAAGGACAGAGCAAAGAAACAAAAATACTAGTGATTTTAAGAAAGACATATATAGCAGGTATGAATGCGAAAGGGCTTCTTTCAGAAGCAGAGCAAAAATAAAAGACAACGGCAAATTGGATAGGCATAAAGTTGCAGCTTTGTTTTATGTTGCTTTTGTAGATAAAGAGCCCAACGAAAAAGGCAAAGCTGAATTTCCTTTTATTGTGTATTATAATAACAGCAGGGTGCACGATTTGGATGCCATAATAACCCATGAAATAGCCTTTAACGTAGCCCGCGGTATAATGGAGTCTTTTATATTAAGCGATTCTGAAATAGATTCAGGTTATAGGGAGCATATAAATAAAAACGGAATAAGAGAGCCTAAGCTGATATGTTTTGGCGAGAAAGACAAAACAAGCTACAAAGAAGAGGTTTTGAAGTTACTCATTTACTCCCAGAGAGAAAAAAAGCTATCTGTTGCCCAGCTTTCTATTTTATTTTCTTCAATAGAAAACAACACTCTCGTCAAATACGAATCTTCAAAGTAGCCAAAACAAGAGCTTTTCCACTAAATCCCCAAAATTTTCTATATTACAACCCTATGTCAAACACGCAAGAAAGTAATTACAGCGGTTCTAATATTACCGTTTTGGAAGGTTTAGAAGCAGTACGGGTGCGCCCGGCAATGTATATAGGCAGTACCGATGGCAGGGGCCTTCACCACTTGGTTTGGGAAGTTGTGGACAACTCTGTGGATGAGGCTTTGGCCGGATATTGCGACAGGATAGAGATTTCTATAATGCCGGGCAACGGCATAAAAGTTACGGATAACGGACGCGGCATCCCAACCGATATTCACCCAAAAGAAAAGGTGGGAACCCTTCAAGTTGTGATGACCAAGCTCCACGCAGGCGGCAAATTTGACGCCAATTCCTACAAAGTTTCTGCCGGCTTGCACGGCGTGGGAGTGAGCTGTGTGAATGCCCTAAGCAAAAAACTTATAGCCACAGTCACAAGGGGTGGGAAAATAATTCGCCAAGAATTCACAAGAGGAAATCCCGTAGCCCCGCAATACGAAATTGGCACCGCGCCTCCGGACGAACACGGAACAACCATTGAATTTTACCCAGACTCGGAAATTTTCACCGAAACGGAATACAATTACGAAACAATCGCAACAAGAGCCAGAGAATTTGCCTTTTTGAACAAGGGTTTAACCTTAATAGTAAGCGATGAACGCACAATAGCACAAGAGCCGGCAGGGGAGCCTCTTAAAAAAGAGGAGTTTTGCTACCCGGAGGGTTTGGGTGCCTTTATAGAGTACATAGATCAAAACCGCAAACCGTTATTTGAAAAACCTATAGTTATTTCTACCGAGGCAGGCGGCTATCCGTTAGAAATTGCTCTACGCTACACAAATACCTATCAAGACAATCTTTTTAGCTTTGTGAACAATGTAAACACCTACGATGGCGGAACTCATGTAACGGGTTTCAAAACAGGTTTAACAAGAATTGTGATAAAACACGCTACTGGTAAAATTGCAAAGCCCAAAAAAGATGTGGAAATTACAGGAGCAGATGTTTTGGAAGGTTTGACTGCCATTATAGCGATTAAAATTCCTCAGCCGCAATTTGAGGGGCAAACCAAAAGAAAGCTAGGCAACTCAGAGGCCAAGAGCGGTGTAGAAGTAGCGGTATTTAAAGCACTTGATGGATTTTTTGCAGAAAATCCGGGCATAACAAAGGTAATAGCAGAAAAAACCTATAATACCGCAGAGGGTAGGGTAGCGGCACATAAAGCAAAAGCGGCCGTGAGCAGAAAAGGTATTTTAGAGGGGGGGGGGCTACCCGGCAAACTCTCGGATTGTTCCAGCAGGGACCCGGAAAAATGCGAACTCTTTTTGGTTGAGGGTGATTCCGCAGGCGGTTCTGCAAAGCAGGGGCGCACAAGGGAATATCAGGCTATTCTTGCACTCAAAGGAAAAATTTTGAATGTGGAAAAAGCAAACGATGTTCAAATTTTTAGCAACGACGAAATCAAAACAATGATACAATCCATTGGCACAGGGATAAGAGACGATTTTAAAATTGAAAAACTTCGTTATCATAAAATAATAATAATGACCGATGCCGATGTTGACGGTTCTCACATTCAAACCTTGCTTTTAACCTTCTTTTACCGCTATATGCGCCCGCTTGTTGACGGTGGTTATGTTTACTTGGCAACGCCACCTCTTTACCGCATAAAGGTTGGCAAACAGGAAAGCTATCATTTTTCCGACGAAGACAAGGAAGAGGCAATACGTGCCATAAAGGAAAGCGGAAAAAAGGCAGATTTGCAACGATACAAAGGTCTTGGAGAAATGAACCCAGACCAATTAGCAAGCACCACAATGGCACCGGAAACTCGTGTATTAAAACAATGCTGTGTTGACGATGCAATTAAAGCAGACCAAATTTTCTCAATGCTAATGGGCGATGAGGTAGAACCCCGCCGCAGATTTATTGAAGAAAATGCGTATAAGGTGCTGGATAAGCTGGATGTGTAGCTAAAACCTAACCCACGCCGCTCCTGCCAGTTTGCTTTGAAATCCTTTGCTTTTGCCTTCGTGGTATCTTTGGATATATCTTATAAGTTCGTTAGATTCGCTTATGGAATGATAGTTGTTGTATGTTAAAAAGAAAAAGCCGTTTTCTGCTTTAAAGTTTTTCATAACATTAAAGAGTTCTTCTATATTGCCAAAGTATTTGCCTATAAAAATGCTGTCGTTTAAGTACATATAGCCGTCTTCTTTTACATAAAAATAATTTAGGTTTGGATTATCCTTTAAAGAGTTTTTGCTCATGTAATATTCAAAAATCGGGCGAGAAATGGAGTCTGTGAAAACCAAACTCTTTGCGTTTGCGTTGTTGTTTATATGCTGCAAAAGAGCTGTGCTTTCCGGTGAGCCAATTCCTTTGTGCATTCTTATGGAATTGCCGGATAGTGCTAAAAATGCAAAAATACAAAGCACGGGTATTAAAATGTGTGTTCTCATTCTTAAAAAAACTTTGTTAATGAAAAAGGCAACGGGAATAAAAACCAAAGGTAAAATAAATGCCAAATATTTTGAGTTTGCAACTTGTGTTTGCGACCAATTTCGCATTACACGCATAAAATCATTATACGGAATTTCCAGCGGAGCTATTCTTAAAAAATAAAGAGAAACCAAAATAAAAATCGCAGAAAAAATTGAAATAAACAAGGCTTTTTTTTCCTTGTACAAAAAAATACTTCCAAGGCAAAATGGCAAAACAAAAAGCAGGGCATTTAGCCAAATGAGTTTCCCAAAAACAAAATAGTGAAAGTTTATGAAATGCCGCCCAAGCGTTTGAATAAAAAAATCAAAGTTAAGCCAGTAGGCATCGTTTTTATTATCGCCGTAATTGCAAATTATGCAAAAAATGCTCACAAGAGATATAAGCAAAATCAAAGAAGCTGTATTTTTTTTGCTATAAGACCAAACGCATAAAGCCATTATCATTACCAACGCCTCTATGCCGTAAAACGAGAAATTCACGGAATAAAAGAGGAGAGTATCTGAGCTTACCAGCAAAAAGAGAAAAATGCAGGCAAATCTAACCCCAAACTCCCGCATGGCAAAAATATAAGCGAACAAAAGCGTTGCTATCCCGGCAAGCAGTGGCAAAAATCTAAGTGCAAATTCGGAGATGCTAAAGCCACCGATCAAAGGTTTAAGCCATTCCCAAAGTAAAGCCTCGTCTAGCCATAAATCCTGCCCTTTTGCATAAATAAAGAGCCTTGAAAACGCACCCAAAGCCATAAAAAACCAGCACAAGCCAGCACAGAATTTATCAGCTTTGTTAGAAAGCGGCATGGGAGCAATTTAGAAAATGCAGAAATTTCTATATTTTACATTTCCCTTTATGTTGCACGCTGAAACTCGGCGCAGGTTTGGGCAAAATTTTTTAGATAAAGAAATGTCTAAAGAAATTGCAAACGACTTGCCTTGCGCTTTACAAGACTGCATTTTAGAAATAGGCCCTGGGCACGGGGCTTTGACGGAATGGTTATTGCCCAAATGTTCAGATTTAACCGTAGTTGAAATAGATAATTTCTGCATTCCAAAATTGCAAGAAAAATTTAAGAATGCCCAAAACTTTAACCTTATACATAAAAACTTTTTGCAATTTGATATTGAAGCATGGCTAAATGAGCACTCGGTGCCTTGGATTGTAGGCAATCTGCCTTACAATATGGCAACAGCAATAATTACCCATATATTGCCGCACATATCAAAAACCAAGGGCTGTATGTTTATGACTCAGGCAGAGGTTGCAGAACGCATAACCGCACAAGCAGGTTCAAAAAGTTATGGCAGCCTTTCAGTATTCTGCTCTTGCTATGCTCGGAGCAACATAGCTAGGCTTATAAGCTCGGAACATTTTACCCCCAAACCAAAGGTGAACAGCGCAACAATTATCTTTGAACCTTTGGATAAACCCCTTTGCTTAGATAGCAAATTTTTTGAATTTGTAAAAGCTGCATTTTCGCAAAAAAGAAAAACGCTGGCAAACTCGCTCTCTACCCACTACTCTAAGGGAAAAGCCATGTCTGTGCTCAAGTCTTTGCATTTTAGCGAAAACACAAGAGCAGAAGAATTGTCACTGGAAAAGTTGCTCCTTTTATTTACTACCTTTACTCAAATATGAAGAAATCCCGTGTATTCATTACATTCTTAGCGATAGTGCTGGTTGCCGCTGCGGTAGCTGTATTTTTATATACCGACCGCCAAAGCAAAAGTCTGATAAAAGTCAAGGGAACCTCAGAGCTTATGTATGAGCAATGGAAAATGCAAAACGGTTGCCTTGAAGATCCAAAAGCCTGCGATGACTCCGCATATTCAAAGCAATTCAACAGTTGGTTTTCGCAATTTTTGCAATACAAAGCAAGCAAAGAACAAACCCCGCAATTCAAATACTATCAATTCTTAAAAGAACTCGACGAGCTGTATGTCCCGGATCTAAATTCCGGCGGCTTAGTTGCTCTTGGGGCAGGATGCGTCTCACTGATAATATTTTTCATTTTGATAGCTTATCTTTCCGGTGGTCAAAAAAAAGTTAAAGCACCCAAATATGATAAAACGGCTAAAAGAGAATCTGTGTCAAAATCTAAAGCCTACCAAGCTGTTTCTTCCAAGCCAGATGCCCAAGCTCTGCTTAGCAAAGCCGCAAAATGTGCCGATAGCGAACCTGCGCAGGCCATAAGTTATTTAGAGCAAGCTATTGAGGGGAGCCTCAGTAGCAAGCTCTCCGTTTCTGCTCTGCTTTTATGCGGCAGTTTACGTCTAAAAAATAAAATAGGCGAAGAGCAAGGCAAAAGACAGCTTCAAAGAGTAATAGCGCTTTCACCTCAAGGCCAAGAAGGCAAAAAGGCACAAATAGTGCTGGATACATTCAAATGACATTTTAATTATCTATTTTTGACACTATGAACAATGTTATTCGCATATCAGAACAGCTTTCTGAAAAACATATAGTTATTCACTCGGCGAGTGAAGACTTTGAGACCATTGTACGCGAAATGGTCAATGTGCTATCTTCCGAACTTAAACCAGAGGTTTGCGAAGATATTTTAGACGCAATTTGGGTAAGGGAAAAAACCAAGACCACAGGTATTGGCTATGGTGTTGCGGTTCCTCATGCAAGAACAACTTTGGTTAAGCAGCATTACTGCATTGCAGCAACCTCAGAAAAGGGCATAGAGTTCAAAACCATGGACGGCAAGCCTGCATTTTTATTTTTCCTTATTATAAGCCCGGATTTCACCGTTGGTTCGCATCTGAACATAATCGCGGCAATAAGCCATTTAATCAGCAGAAATGTAACGATAAGTTCGGATCTAAACAAAGCTTTGTCTTCCGAGGAGTTTATAAAAATCTTGAAAGAGAAGGAAGAGAAGTATATAATCTGAATCGGAATGAGTGGATTCGAACCACCGACCACTTGAACCCCATTCAAGTACTCTACCAGACTGAGCTACATTCCGCAGGTATGCCCAAATTAGAAAAATTTTTCCTAATCTGTGTTGATAGTCTGTATGCCTGCTTTGCCAATGGCAAACAAGGCACCTATCTCTGCATTCCAAGATTGATCGTAGTCTTCGTTTACAATCATCTCGTAGCCGCCTTTTAAGCGAATACGGAATTGGCTTTCTCTAAAAAATATTACTCCGGCGTTTAGGCTATAAGCAAACCCAAAGGCATCAAAGTCGTATGGGTTTCTAGCTCCTATTTGAACCTCTGCAAACGGGGTAATATCCCTTTTTATAAATTGCTGCTCAAAACCAAACCAGCCACCAACTCCACCATTTGGAGCCGTTATATCAAGCTCAAAGGTTACAGCAGACATTTCTGCAAATTGGATACCGAGCAGGAGAGACGGGTTTACAAAGGCCTTGCTTTGTTCTTTGTAATGAGGACTGCTCACTGGACCAAGGACCCCGATACCAAGACCCATATTGACCCAAGGGGAATGCTCTTTTTCTTCGTTAGGTTTACCCAAACTCAAAGGCTGTGCAAAAGAAAAAGCCGCAAAAACTAAAAAAAGAAGTATGTAACGCATGATGCAAATATAGAAAAAATTTCTATATTCCATCGCTATGAGCAATATTCCTATTAATGTTACTGTTAGGCACCTGAATGAGCCAACATCCAAATTTCAGGCTGTAATCCAAGATGAAGTAGGCAAACTGGAAAGCTATTTCAATTCCATTACCGATCTTGCGGTGGTGGTAGAAGGTATTTCTAAGATTGCGAATGGTGTTGAACTTAAACGCAAGGTTGATATAACCGCATCTGTAAAAGGCAACAAGTTTGTAGCCACGGCAGAAGAAGAAAATTTTGGCAAGGCTCTGGATACGGCTATTGCAAAAATAAGGGTGCAATTAGCAAAGTACCACGAAAAGACAAGCGACCATAAAGGCGTTCCAACTTCCGAAGTAGTGAAATAAAATGCGATGCGAGCATTTTAAGGCTTCGTCAGGAGTTTTGAGTGCTCGTATTTACGGAAATGGTTTTGAACGCCTTTTGCACAGCGCAATAAAGCCAGAGCAAGAGAAAGCTTGGTTTAGGCCTCAAAATATTTCCGGCATTGTTTTTGCCTTAGGTACAGGGCTTGGTTACCATCTGGAATTTTTGAGCCGGTTGCCGCAGGGCAAGGTTCGGCTTATTATTTTATGCGATGCCTTCCAAGAAAACCTTGAAATTGTAAAAGAAAAATTAACAGGTTTGCCGGTGGTGCTGTTCAATGAAGATTTATCATTGTTCGCAGGCATTCTAAAAAACAACACGGTAACGGTTATTCGCCACCCTGCCGCTGCAAGGTACTGTGAAGCTGAGGCAGAAAGTGCGTTGCGGGCTATTTTGAACGTTGCGCACAACGCCCCTGCCCCCATAGCTCTGCCATTTGGCACGCATTTTTTGCAGCAGGAAATTTTGAATGCCTTGAATGACCTTGACCTTCCATACATAACTCTCCCACAAGAAAGCGAAAATCCTGCCCTGCTGGAATCGCATCTCATGGAGCAATTTCAAAAAAACACGCCTCGCCTTGTTCTTTGCGTAAATTCAAAGGGCATTGATTCCGAGGGGATTTTGCTGAATGTTTGCCGCAGATTTTCTGTGCCGGTGCATATATGGTTTGTGGACGACCCCCGCCCCATAGCTTGTTTGCTGAGTAAATCGCAATGCAAAAATATATTTGCGTGGACTTGGGAGCGGGCTTATATCCCTTGGTTAAAAGATAAGGGATTTGCCGGTGCGGAGTGGCTACCGCTTGCTGGTGATTCGCATTTGTTTTATCCGCAAAATAAAAAACCGCTTTATAGTTTGATGTTCACCGGCTCTGCGATGGGTGGAAATTTCTTAGATAAAATTTGGGAGCGTGTTCAATACGATAAAGAAAAGGCTTTGCCCGTTGCGCAAAATGCGGCATTCCAAATTCTCACAGGACAAATGAGTGCGGAACAAATGCCGGGCAATACAAAGGATGAAGCATGGTTTGCGAGTTATTGCATTCATTTAGCGAGCAACGAAAAACGGCGTTTGTGTTTGCAACCATTGCTGGATTTGGGTTTGCAGTTTGCGGGTGACCCTCAGGGTTGGAAAACTATGTTTGGCAATGGCATAAAAACTTTGCCGGATATAGACTATCGCAAGGGTTTGTGTTTGCATTATTCGCAAAGTGATATTCATATAAACATAACCAGTTGCCAAATGCCTTGCGCAGTAAATCAAAGAGTTTTTGACATTCCTCTTTGCGAGCGTTTTGTAATTAACGATACCCAAAGCGATTTATTTGAACTCTTCCCCAAAGATGCCGTTTGTGCTGCCAATACCCCCGAAGAATATGCGGAACTTGCAAAATTTCACCTGAAAAATTCAACTGCTAAAAGCGAGATTATAAAGAATGCAAAGGAACATATTTTAGCAAAACATCTATATAAACACAGGGTTAAAACTATCTTGTGCAGCGATTTTGTATATTCCTAGCATGGACTTAATTCCATTCAAAGACATCCTTTTCTACATAACAGCCATTGTTACTGTAGCTACTTCCTTGCTCACAGTTCTTTCAAAGAACGTTTTGCACAGCGCAGTTGCTCTTTCCGGGGCATTTTTTGGCACGGCGGTTCTTTACTTTTTGCTTTCTGCAGAGTTTATGGCTGTAGCTCAGGTGATGGTTTATATAGGCGGAGTGGTTGTTTTTGTGGTATTTGCAATTCTTTTAACAAGCCGCCTTGGAGAAAAAGCACTTGAAACAAGATTACCCAGAAAACTCTTGGCGGCATTTTTTTCCGTAATTATTGCGGCTTTAGCAATAGCGCTCTTAAAAGAAATTGGCACAACCTTGCAAACAGAAACAGAACATTATGCTACTCTCTCTGCCATAGGCAAGCGCCTTCTTTCGCCAAACGAAGACGGTTTTTTGCTGCCTTTTGAGGCAATAAGTTTGCTCCTTTTAATCTCCTTAGTAGGTGCAATCACAATAGCCCACACATCTCACGAAGAAAAACAAGCGGAGGATAAATGACTTTACAAGCCTGTTTATTGTTTGCCTTTATGCTGTTTGCAATAGGAATTTACGGA
This sequence comes from Fibrobacteria bacterium GUT307, assembly GCA_001462235.1. GTDB lineage: Bacteria > Fibrobacterota > Fibrobacteria > Fibrobacterales > Fibrobacteraceae > Fibrimonas. Next base: position 24,102 of record LIUI01000134.1, on the reverse strand, counting down.
ATTTTAACCCGCCGTAATGCAATAGGAGTTTTAATAAGCATGGAATTGATGCTAAATGCGGCGAATATAAATTTTATCGCTTTTGCGCATTTCAAGGCAATAGATGCCACGGCGGGAGCAATTTTCAGTTTATTTGTAATAGCCATCACCGCCTGCGAAATGGCAATCGCGCTTGCTTTAGCCATAACAGTTTACCGCAGGCATTGGCATTTAGATGTAGATAGGCTAACCGAACTTCGCGACCCAGATGTGTGAGCCGGAATCCCTTTGTTTACTAGGAGCTACGGGTTCCATTGGATGTTCTGCTCTTGATGTAATCAGGCAGCACAATAGACGTTTTTCCTTGCACTCTGCGGCAGCGCATAGCAATGTGCAAAAAATGGCAGAAATATCCAGGGAACACCCCAATGCCAAACTCGCTCTTTTTGATAAAAATTCCGCTTTGGAACTGCAAAAAATAACGGGGAAAAATGTTTTGGCCGGCATGGATGGTTTGCTGGAACTGGTTTCTGAATGCGATTTGGTGCTCAACGGTTTAACAGGTTCGGTTGGTTGCGAGCCTACATTAAAGGCTATAGAATGCGGCAAAAAAATAGCCCTTGCAAATAAAGAAACCCTTGTAATGGCGGGAGCTATAATAAAAGAGGCTCTTAAAAAAAATCCTGCGGCAAAAATTACCCCTGTGGATAGCGAGCACAATGCAATTTTCCAATGCCTTGCAGGGCGTGGCACAGAAGAAGTTGAGAATTTGCTAATCACAGCAAGCGGCGGCCCCTTTAGGGAATTGCCGGCAGAAAAATTTTCGCAAATAACGCTTAAAGATGCACTTAACCATCCCGTGTGGAGCATGGGCAAAAAAATCACAATTGATTCCGCATCAATGATGAACAAGGGTTTGGAAGTAATAGAAGCGCATTTTCTTTTTGATATTCCTTACGAGCAAATAAAAGTTGCAATCCATCCGCAAAGCATTGTTCATTCGCTTGTGCAGTTCAGAGACGGGAGTTTAATGGCACAGCTCGGTGCACCGGATATGAGAATACCCATTCTTTGCGCAATGACTTTCCCGGAGCGTTTATTTTTGGAAACAAAGCGAATTAGCCTGCCGGAAATTCAAAATTTAACTTTTTATGAACCTGATTTCAAAAAATTCCCCTGCCTTTCTCTTGCTTACAAGGCTGGCAAAGCGGGTGGCACAAGAACGGCCGTTCTGAATGCGGCAAACGAAATTTTAGTCAATGCTTTTATCCAAGAAAAAATTTCTTTCTTAGACATACCGCACGGCATTGAGCATTGCTTGGCAAAAATTGAAGAACAGCACGGCGAATTAAATTTAGAGAAAATTCTTTTTGTAGATTTCTCAGCAAGGGAAGAGGCTAAAAAATTTGTGGAGAAAAAGTGCTGGAATACTTAAAAGAAATTGACTGGGCAGAAATTTCTCGCATGGTTGGGCTATCGCTGGCAGTTGTTGCCGGGCAAGTAATAATTTACAAGATGGTTTTAAGATTGTTTAAAAAAATCATAAATCCATTTATACTGAATAAAAGCCACAATAATTTTAGCGGAATAAAATTTCGCAATTATATGCTGCTAACCCCAGCACGCCTTTTGCATATATGCTTCTTTATTTCCCGTGTGTCAATGTATGGCATTTTATTGATTTCTCTTTACATATCTGTTACTTTGCTGTTTGGCATTTATCCCGGCACAAGGAATTTCGCGCTTGCTCTTTTTCACGGCCTGCTAGACCCGTTTTTATCAATTATACAAAGCTGTATTGCGTATATCCCAAATTTGTTGCGTATAGTGGTGGTGGTGGTTATAACCCGCTATTTAATAAAATTCGCAAAAATTGTGATGAAGGAGATAGAGGAAAAGCGGCTGGTTATTCACGGTTTTTATCCGGACTGGGCACCTGCAACTTTTAACCTAATTAGATTTTTGGCTTATGCCTTTATGGTAATTCTTATATTCCCGCTTTTGCCGGATTCAGAAAGTACGGCATTCAGAGGTGTTTCGGTATTTTTGGGCATTCTGCTTTCTCTTGGCTCTACAACCGTCATTTCCAATGTAGTGGCAGGTTTGGTGCTTACATATATGCGTTCTTTTAAACTAGGGGACCGTGTGAAGGTTGGCGAGGTTATTGGCGATGTTGTGGAAAAAACTCCTTTTGCGGTTCGCATACAAACAAACAAAAAAGAAATTGTAACCGTTCCCAACGGCACCTTGCTCTCTTCAAATGTTGTGAATTACAGCACATCCGGAGACGAGAAGCACGGAGTTATAATTTACATGCCTGTAAGCGTTTGTTATGACGTTCCGTGGCGCCAAGCAGTTAACCTTATAACCGAAGCCGCTAGCAAAACAGAAGGCGTTTTAGAGCACCCCGCCCCCTTTGTTCTTGTAAAAAACCTAGGCAACGACGCCTCAGATATGGAACTCAACATTTACACAAACGAACCGGAAAACCAGCCCCGCATATTCTCGGAATTAAACAAAAACATAAGAGATTTATTTGAAGCAAACGGCATAACCATGACCGTGCCTAAACTTGTAAGCGTGCATTGATTGGTTTAAAGCCCCCAGTTAGTTACCCCATGATTTTTTCTACCTTACCTCCTAACTTCGGGGAATATACCTTTGATTCCTTTCACGTCGCCCCGGAGCCTTTATGCCCATTACTGCGACAAGATTCGCTCCGCTCTTCATTGACTTTACTTTCAAAAAAGTCTTTGCCGCGGAGCAACACAAAGATTTGCTCATTGCCTTGATAGAGGCTTAGCATCCCGGTAAACGCTATCACCACATTCACATAGCTCTTGCAATCCTTCCAAGGTTCAAAAAGTCTTTGGAGCAATGCAAATCTACCAGCGACCTGTGGCTCTATTTGTTCAAGAACCTGCACAAGCTGAGTAAAATTCCACCACGATTTAACAATAAGCTGTTTAGACCTGTATTTGAGATTGCAAAAATTTCTAATTTTTCTGATAGTGAACTTCGCGACTATGAGGCTAATATGAAGTATTTGAATGACTACAATAATACCATTGAGTATGCCAAGAAAGAGAGCTGGAGTGAATGTAGGAAAAAGACCAGCAAAGAGCTATTCGCCCTTTGGGAATCTGGTGTACCTCTAGTCGAGGCTAAGCGGAAGTTTGGCTTGAAAAATTAAGCCATATTTTGCCACATGAAGCCAGCAGTATGGCGTTGCATGCAACGCCCCCTGCTGCTTCCCCAACCGCTTAGTCTTGGAGACAACGAACACTATAGAAGCTGTCCTTGTTGCTGACGTTGTAGCCCGTGTTGCCGTTGTTGTGCATATACATGAGCTTGGCGTTGATGCTATTGTACTCGCTAGCGCTCCACCAGTAGCCGCCGTCGCCAACATCGAGGAAACCGCCAGCCGAGCTGCCGAGGCCGCCCGGCAAAGCAGAAAAGCCGTAGTTGTCCGTGCCAGGTTTATAACCGCTACCGGTATTCCAGCCTGTCGCTGACTTCAATTTAGTTCCCGCAGTACTACTACCACCAACAGCAGTCATCAATGCATCCCAGTCATCATCACTCGGAATATGCCAACCAGATGGGCAAATACCGCGATGCTTCGGTTGTATTGAGCTTGAGCAACTACTTGAGTTGCAGCTTGACGGAAGGCCCATGGCTGTAGCCCAGTCGTACAAGCGGCCGTATTTTGCACAGTTGGCAGGGTCGTCGCCATAGCATTTGCTGCCGGGCACATCGGAATTCAAATTCTGCTTCATCCACGTTTGGGTGCCGATAGTTACGGTTGCAAAGGAACCGCCACCACCACCACTTGGCGAAGAACCGCCGCTGCTTTCTCCATCATCCGAGGAGCAAGAAAATGTGAACGCCATAGCTGCAAAAGCAACCGCCAATAGAAAACCTTTAGTTTTCATAGTAAACCTCCGTTCTTAGGGGAATTTGTAACTAATTTCTCATAGAATTGCAATTCTTTTGCAAATTTCTTGTCATTTTCTGGGCTAAATGGGCTTAAATATGGGGAAAATCTGAATGCATATATACTTGTTTTGATGACATTTCCAGCATTTCGGTTACGGGTGCAAGGCTTGGCCTGCACTGAAAGCTCCGATTGCCGTATTGGGGGCGTTGTATAACATCATGAACACAAATGTAGAAAAATAAAAAGGGCTTGTCAAGGGATTATTAGGAATTATTTTCTACCTTACCACCTAACTTTGGGGAATATATCTTTGATTCCTTTCACGTCGCCCCGGAGCCTTTATGCCCATTACTGCGACAAGATTCGCTCCGCTCTTCATTGACTTTACTTTCAAAAAAGTCTTTGCCGCGGAGCAACACAAAGATTTGCTCATTGCCTTGATAGAGGCTTTCCTCAGAAAGCATCTGCAGGCAAAGATTGTGGATGTATTTCTGCTGCCAAATGAGCAAATAAACAAAACAAGAAAGCAAAGAGCGGCAGTATTTGACCTGCATTGCACGGACAGCATTGGAAACAGGTTCATTATAGAGGTGCAAATTTCCAAGCAAGACCATTT
>LIUI01000134.1:4789-19407 GCA_001462235.1 Fibrobacteria bacterium GUT307 | reverse complement strand
AGGCTGCTCTTTTACATAAGCCAAACAATTACAAACCTTGTCAAAAAAGGCAAGAAGTACAAATTTGACTATCCTAGGATTTATTCTTTAAGTTTCCTGAACTACGAGCCAGAACCCAAGGGTCTTAGAGGCGATATTGTTGAGCACATTGGGCTTTTCAAAATCAAGAAGCATCCCGGTAAACGCTATCACCACATTCACATAGCTCTTGCAATCCTTCCTAGGTTCAAGAAGTCCTTGGAGCAATGCAAAACGACCAGCGACCTGTGGCTCTATTTGTTCAAGAATCTGCACAAGCTGAACAAAATTCCGCCACGGTTTAACAATAAGCTGTTTAGACCTGTATTTGAGATTGCAAAAATTTCTAATTTTTCTGATAGTGAACTTCGCGACTATGAGGCTAATATGAAGTATTTGAATGACTACAATAATACCATTGAGTATGCCAAGAAAGAGAGCTGGGACAAGGGTGTTGCCATTGGTGAAAGGCGTGGTGAAAAGCGTGGCGTTAAAAAGCTATTTGCCCTTTGGGAATCTGGTGTACCTCTAGTTGAGGCTAAACGGAAGTTTGGCTTGAAAAATTAAACCTTTGCCCTGCTGTTTTCCGCAATGGGACACCCGACAAAGAAATACAATCCCGATTCACATCGCAGACATTCAATTCGTTTGCAAGATTATGATTACGCAATTGCAGGAATATAAACCGTTTCGGAGAAATTGTCAATAATGCCAACAATATGGATATTGTAGGGGCAGGGTTTGCCTGCCCTATTATACAACCCGATGCACATTTGCAACCGCAACCCGGCGTGCATTCGCAAAACGAACAATGGGGGCATGGGTGGCATGGGCAGGCAAACCCTGCCCCTACAGTCCATACGGTAAATTTGAACGAATTCGGAAAAATCGTTGACGAACAATGGCAAAATAGGCGAATACATAATTATGCCCAATCATTTTCATGGAATAATTGAAATAACGGAACGAATAGCCTGAAAAACTATGGTTTACAAGAGGTAGGTTTCAAAAAAATAAAATATGCGGAAAACATAAGAGATTTATTTGAAGCAAACGGCATAACCATGACCGTGCCTAAACTTGTAAGCGTGCATTGACGGAGGTGAACGTACGTAGCTTGACGTAAAAATTACTATATTTATAGGTGTATATGAATGCACCTATTTTTGAATGGGATGAAGATAAAAATAAAACAAACCTTGCTAAACACAAGGTGGGTTTTGATGATGCCGCAAAAGCCTATTTAGACCCAAATAGAATAGATTTTTACGATAAAGAACATAGTGGGCAAAATGAAGATAGGTGGATTTTTATAGGTGCAACGGCTGGAATTGTATTATTTGTAGTTGAAACAGAACCTTGCGAAAATATAGTGCGAATTATATCCGCAAGGCGAGCATTAAAACAGGAAAGGGAGGCGTATTATGCCAATAGTCAGAAAAACTGTCAATGAGCTTTCACCCGCAGACGAAGAAAGGCTAAAAACTTTAGCCAACATGGGAGACAACGAAATAGACACTTCCGATATGCCGCCTCTGTCGGCAGAAAAGTTGGCTCGTTTTGTGCCAGCCAAACTTTTAAATCGCTCACTTTACCGTCCTGTAAAAGTGCCCGTAAAAATAAACTACGATGCCGATGTTTTGGAATGGTTTAGATCCTTTGGCAAAGGTTACCAAACCAGAATGAACGCCGCTTTAAGGGAATATATGTCTGTTCATAGCTTAAGAGAACCTAAGCCACCCAGATACAATTCAAAAAAATGAGCACATTACTCACATCGCAGATTTAAACCTTTGCCCTGCTGCTTCGTCTGTTTGCTTTGCTTCTGTGCGTTTTTCTGCTAACTTGAATGCTGCTTTTTGCGAATCGCGTAAAACTTCCAAGGCTTTTTTATCTTGAGTTTTTTTGACAAGTTCAATTCTGGCTTTTTCCACTCTTTCTTTTTGCTTTTCTATTTCTGCGTTTTTCATAGCTACAAGTTCTTTTAATCTTTGAGCATAACTTATAAAATCCATAAAACGCTCGGCACTGTTTGTATTTATGCCGCCTCTAACGCTTACAAGCTTTTTGTACTCGTTCAGTAAATTTAATCTTTCGTTTTCTAGCCCAACCTGTTTTTGAACTTCTTTGCCAAGCGCAATTTCTGCGTTTCGCTCCAAAACCTCACGATGGCTTAAAACCGATGCAAGCGAAAACTTAAATTTCATCTTCAATCTGCTTTGAAAAATCGTCTAGCTGCTTATTCAAAATATCCACAGCCGCAAGGGCTTCTGTTTCTGAGCTTTTAATTCTTCTAAGTTCTTGCCTTGTAGAAATCAATTCTGCCGTAACATCCAGCAAAGTTATTATTAAAGTTTCTACTTTTTTGTCGTCATCAGGTTTGTAGCCTATAGATTTTTCGTGTTGATTGAATTTTTCTTCTACGTATGACTGAACAGACTGAAAAACATCCTCTGTTAAAGAGGTGCTTATATACACAGGGGTACGTGCAATATTTATCTGCTTGCGAATTTTATTGCTCAAGCATTGCCCTCATTTATATTGAATAAATTTGGAAAATTACTATCGCCGGGATCTATGCCGAGTTCCCTATTCAAGGCCTCTATATTTTGCGAAAGAGCATCTTCTGCTTCTTGCAGTTTTGTGTCTCTTTCGTTCAGGGCTTCTTGCAAAGAACGTATTTCTGCCATAAGCTGTTCTTTGGAATTGTTTATCTCTTCTATCACCCTGTCTTTTTCGCCCAAACTTTCACGCAAATCGGCGACCACAGCCTCCAAATCAGCCTTCTCGGACTTCAAAACCCGTGCCTGCTCCAAAGCCTTCTCGACTTTGGCACTTATCAACTTCAATGTATTCTGATCCATAAATGCCTCTCAAAAAAACACTTGTAAAAGAAAATAGTAAAAATTTACTACCTGTGTTTTTTCTTTTTCTTCTTATCCTTGGGCGGGGTATAATTAGAACCCACAGATGCATTCATGCCCATTCGCTTGGACAAATTCCCCATATTTTTGAACATTACCTTCATATCTTCGTAATGTTTGAGAACCTGATTAACCTTTTGCACCGTTGTTCCGGAACCCTTTGCTATGCGTATTCTGCGGCTGCCGTTTATTACGGAGGGTTGTTTGCGCTCCTTTGCAGTCATTGAACTCAAAACAGCTTCTACATAAACCAGCTCCTTTTCGTCTATCTGGTCAATAGGTAATTTGTTTAGCCCCGGCACAAGCGATATTATATCCTTGAATTTGCCGATTTTCTTTATTGTTCTCAACTGGTTCAAAAAATCATTTAAGTCAAAAGAGTTGTTGAGTATTTTTTTGCGGAAATCGTTTGCTTCTTTTTCGTCAATGGCGGCTTGGGCTTTTTCTACCAAAGAAACCACATCTCCCATTCCCAAAATGCGGCCTGCCATTCTATCCGGGTGGAAAATATCAATGTCTGCAACCTTTTCACCCACACCCACAAAACAAACCGGAACACCCGTTATTTTACGGATTGAAAGCGCAGCACCGCCACGGGTATCGCCGTCCATTTTGGAAAGGCATACGCCGGTGAAACTCAGCCGCTTAAAAAATTCTTCGGCAACATTCACCGCTTCTTGCCCAATCATCGCATCTGCAACAAAAAACACCTCTTCAGGATTCACAGCCGCTTTTGCTTTTTCCAACTCTTGCATTAGAGTTTCGTCTATTTGCAAGCGGCCTGCGGTATCGTAAATAACAAGGTCAAAGCCGTTTTGCTCTGCGTATCTATAACCGTTTTTTATTATTTCAACGGGATTTCCCTGCCCTTCTTCGTAAACAGGGACGCCTATGGATTTTCCAAGCACTTGAAGTTGCTTAATAGCGGCAGGCCTATAGACATCGGCTGCCACGAGCAGTGGCTTTCTTTTCTTTTTTGAGCGAAAATAAAGAGCGAGCTTGCCTGCGAAGGTTGTTTTTCCGGAACCTTGCAAACCTGCCATCATTATTCCAACAGGCGGTTTTCCCGTAAGCGAAACTTCTCTAGCCGTGCCGCCCATGATTTCCACAAGTTCATCGTGGATGATTTTTACAATCATTTGCCCGGGACTAACGGCGGTTAGAACATTTTGCCCCAGCGCCTTTTCTTTTACCGCCTGAACAAAGTCTCTTGTAACATTGAAGTTTACATCTGCGGCTAGGAATGCACGGCGCACCTCTCTTAGCGAGGCGGCTACATTTTCTTCGGTGAGCTTGCCTTGCCCGCGCAGATTTTTTAAAGTTGATTCTAAGGATTCGGTTAACGCATCAAACATTATATAACCTTGACGGGTATTATGGTTTCAAAAGAAAAAACATTGCCGGCTTGAGAGACCGCAGAGGCAAAAAGCCCTTTATTATGCTCTATGTAATAGTTGCGGTAATTGTTGTTATCGTAAATATGCTCGCCGTTTTCTCTTTCCAAGCGGATCACAAATTCATTTGGAAATTCCTCTGGGTTATTCAAAGACAAGCGGAACAAGCCTACATTATTTTCTGTGCCAACCAATTTCATTTTATATTCCAAATTCCAGTTGCAAAATCTGGCTCCGTGCAAGAAAACCATGTCTTTTTCTTCGTAAAAACTAACCGCGACCCACATATTGAAATAATCATTTTCACCTTCTGCCCTGTTTTCACCCACCCAATTGCAATCAAGCGCGGCCAAATACACAATAGCAGACGTATTCCGTTGGTGCACTATTGCCCAAACATCATTGTCGCTTAAAAACGGACCAAAATTTTTATTTCCCATCAGATAAATATAGAAATTTTCTATATTTACCTACTAGTGTAGGCTATTTAGCTATAATGAAAATAGAAGTGAGGATATTATGGTAGTTAAAAGACGTGTTTCGCCAAGAATAAAAATGCGGAAAACAAACTTTGCGAAGTTTTTGGAAGATAGCGATGAGCGCACTTATAGCCGCTATTGCAGCGCAACTAAGGCTTTGAGGGAAAGCAAATGCGCAAAATATTTTGAATACCTTATATCAATGCATAAAACTCATTACGATTTTGGCTTGAGAGATGAACATTATGTTGAGATAATAGATTTTCTTGGTTCAGATGGCTTGGATTATGCCCTTAAAGCTATAATGAAACATCTGCAAAGCAATTCAACAGATAAAGACAAGCTAACATACGCAAAATTCCGCAAAGCGTTTAATTCGGATAATTTTTTTATTTCTTGGCTCAAAATAAATGATTTCTTGAATTCCAAATTTTGGATAAGCGAGGTAAAAAATCCCTTTGACACAAACCAGCTATTTTTGACAATGCTGGAATACGCCTTGAATTTGCAAACTAAAGCTAAACTCATGCACTTTAGCGATGTATTTGAGCGACGCTTTGGCATTATAAACGATATTCTGAATTTGGATAAGGTTTCGCAAGATGTTTTAACGCTTATCTTTGCAATATCAAAAGATGCCATGATGGACGACCTCAAAGATTGCGTTTTAGACACGCTTAAAGGCAGGTACCATAACGGCAATTTTTACGAACGCGTATATTCCGTTTTAACCGGGCATTCCAAAGACAGCATAATGAACGCACTTTCAAAACCCAGAGGCTTAATAGAGCTTGGCATTGTTGACGATGACGGCGATTTAATCCCGGATATAAGAAATTTTTTGAACGGAATAGGCTCAGATAATTTTTTGGAAAATTATGCAAAAATAGATGCCCAAAAAGCCTTGCCTCTTGAACGTTTTGATTGCTTAAAGCAAGCGCAAATAGTTTGCGACTTGATTAAAAGCTATAAAGGCAACCGTTCCCTGAATTTTTTGTTCTACGGAGTAGAAGGCACGGGAAAAAGCGAACTGGCTCGTTCAATAGCCATGCAAACTGGCAAAAAATTGTACGAAATAGGTTTGGAACTCAAAAACAATCAGGGGATTTTTGGCAAACAAACGCACAAAGAAGGGGCAATCTCTTACAGAGTGAGAGCTTTGAAAATTTCAGAGATGTGCCTTAGAGAAAAAAATGTTTTGCTTATTGTAGATGAGGCAGATTTGCTTTTGAACAGTTTTGAAAAAGGCATTCTAAACAGATTTTTGGAAGATTTGCGTTTGCCGGTAATTTGGATAACAAATAGTTTGCACTGGGTTGAGCATTCAACTATGCGCAGGTTTCAATATAGCATAGGTTTTGATTTGAGCAATCAAAGCATTCGCAAAAAACTCTGGGATTCCGTTGTTAAAAAACACAAAGCAGAAAATATTTTCCCACTGGAAAGGCGTAATAAACTCGCAGAAAAATACGAAATATCCACCGGAGGTATTGAACTTGCGGTGCAAAACGAGGTTGCGCTTTTGGAAAGCGGAATTCATCAAGAAATAGGCGAAGAAATATTGGAAAATCATGTAGAGCTTCTGGGGTTAAAAACCAATAAACACACACTTAGCCGTGCCCCCAAATACGATGTTTCCGTGTTAAACATCCCCCATTTAGACGAAGTTCTGCATTCGGCAAGATGTTATGCAGAAAAACTCAAGGGCAAGCAAACAGAAGGCAATATGACTATGCTTCTCTATGGCCCTCCCGGAACCGGCAAAACAGAATTTGCAAGGTATTTAGCCAGAGAATGCGGGCTTTCTTTTAGAGAGATAAGCTATGGGCAAATTTCTTCTATGTATGTAGGCGAAACCGAAAAAAAGCTGGCGGGAGCATTTAAGCAGGCAAATGAAGCAGGCGAATTGCTGTTCATAGACGAAGCAGACAGTTTAGTCGCAGATCGCAAAGGTGCCATAAGAAGCTGGGAAGTTACGCAAACAAACGAATTTTTGGTGCAACTTGAAAGTGCAAAGTGCATGGTTGTATGCTCAACTAATTTTCAGGGGCATTTGGATGCGGCAAGCAACCGCAGATTCCATTTCCATTTGCAATTCGGTTACCTTAAAGCAGAGGGTATCTTGAAAATGGCAGAAAATTTTTTCCCGGATTTTTCCGAAGAAAACTGGAAAACCTTAACAAGAATAGATGCGCTTGCTCCAGGTGACTTTTATGCGGTATATAAAAGATTGCAATGGCTGCCAGAAAAAGAATTAACCGTAGAACGGATTGTAATGGAACTAGAGGGCATGGTTGCTGCAAAAGAACCCTACGGCAATAGGAAAATAGGTTTTTGATGGATAAAAAGCAAAAAATTAAAGACTGGGCAGAGCAAAATAAAATTCCCGGCAAAGTACAAGCAATTTTCACGGCACTGCCAGAAGGCGGTGATTGGCGTTGTATTTCAAGAGAAATTAGGGGCAAAAAAACTTTGGTTTGGGAAGGAATTCCAGATGAACCTTTGCCGGAAAATTTGCAAAAAATAGAAGTGCAACTGGAAAAAGAACATTTGCGTATTTTCAAAAAACAAATCATGCAAATGATTTTTCGTTCAGATGGTGGCGGCGGTTATGGAATGCTTATACAAGCACATTTAAACTCATCTGAGCAAAGCCGTGCTTACAAAACTTTTTTAGAATATTTGCAAAGAATGCACCCCGAAATTCTGTGTGCGCACGCAATCCAAACAAAACCCTTTTTCCCTTTTGATACATCAAATCCGCAGATTGCCATGCAGTATATATTGCACAAGGGCTTTGGCTCGGAATACATAAAGATTGCATCAGTAGGATTGTATTTTCACATTTTGGACTGGTTGCCAAAAAGCAAGGGAACATATTTGCGTTTAGGCGAAAAATTGCGGGAATGGCTGCACCCCGCAAAAGACGACCGTTTGCTCTCTTGCTACTGCGGTGCTGCTGTAGAGAGTATGCAGCTTTGCAAAAATTTCAAAGACATTCACTGCCTTGATGCACGGGAATGGGCAAAATTATCCTTTACGCAAAATGTTCAAAGCATGCAGATAAAAAATGCTCGTTTTTACCGTGAACAATTGGACGATACCTGGGTTAAAAAATTTTTTGCAGGCGAAATTAACAAAGGCAAATGGACAATTCTTTTGAACCCTCCAAAAGGCGAACTTCTAACGCAATCCTTAACGCAGGCAATAGCAAACACAAAACCGGAACGAGTGGTTCACATAATCGGCGATTTGGAAAATGCCGCAAAAGAAATAAACCGTTGGCGAAGCTGCGGATATGTTTTGCGAAAAATAATGCCTATAGAATGGCACCCTAACATTAAACGTTTGGATTTGGCAATGCTCTTTGTGCCAGACAGAGCGGGGTTATTAGGTAGAAAAGTAGGTATAAAAAAAGGTATAAAAAATGAGAAAAAGAAATTTGCTCCAAAGTTTAAGCAAAAGTGAGGCACTTGAGCTTTGGAAAAATTGCAGTTGGACCGAATTAGCCGCTGCTGCTCATAAAATGCGGGTTGAAATTCATGGCAAAAAGAATGTAAGCTATACGGTTTTTAGGATAATAAATTATACTAATATTTGCAAAATCGCTTGCTCTTTTTGTTCTTTTAAGAAATTGCAGCCATACGTGCTTTCTATTGATGAAATTGCGTTGCAAGCACGCATGGCAAAAAAGCAAGGCGCAAACGGAATTTTTTTCCAAGGCGGCGTTAATCCCAATATTCCCTTAGATTACTATTTGGATGCTATCAATATTTTGCATAAAAAACTGAAATTTCCGGTGCGCGGGTTTTCTCCTGTGGAGCTTTTTCATTTGGCAAAAAATAATAAAATGCCTTTGCCAAAACTTTTGCAAAAATTAAAAGCAGCGGGCCTTTCTTCTGTTCCCGGAGCGGGTGCAGAAATAATGACCGCAAAAATGCGGAGAATATTATCCCCTAAAAAACTATCTGCGCAAGAATGGTGCAAAGTTATGGAAGAATGCCACAAGCAGGGGCTTAAAGGCAGTGCGAATATTGTAATAGGTTCAACAGAAAGCCCCGAAGATATTATTGAGCATTTGAGTTATATTCGCGAAGTTCAAAATAAAACAGGCGGTTTTCAGAGCTTTATCCCCTGGGTATTCCAGCCTCAAACGGATGATTTTCCTATTCGCCACGTACGCAGCGATGAATACATAAAACTAGTTGCGCTTTGCAGGTTATTTTTTCATAACATACCAAACATTGAGGTTTCTGTTTTAGGAATGGGTAAAGTGTTGGGTGAGCTTGCTCTTTACGCAGGTGCAAACGATATTAGCAGCGTTGTTTTGGAAGAGCGTGTTATGCGTTCTTATGGCATTACGAGCATTAAAGAGGCAACGGAATTTATAAGGAATGCCGGGTTTGCAGCTGTGAGGCGTGGGATAAATTATTAATTTTCTATTTTTTTTCCATGCCAGAACTATCAATAGTTTGCCCGCATTGCAATATGCAATTAACATTCGGCATAGGAAATGCTTCTGCCGAGCCTAGAAACGGTGAATTGCTAGGTTTTGTGTTCACGTGCCCAAACTGCCGCACTCCGGTATCTTACCAAGCAAATGAAGCCAACGCTGTAGAAATGGATAAAAAAACCTTTGAGAATTTTCAGCGTGCTATGGACAGAAAAATCAGCGAGCAAGAAAGGCTAAGAGGAACAGCCTTCACAAGGCAGGGCAAAGTGGCAGCAATGACTAAAAAACCCATAGATGAAAGCAGCGTGTTTAGCAACATGCTCAAAGACATCAGGGAATGCGATAACTACGATGACTTTTTAAAACGAATTGAAAATAGCTAGAGAGCCTAGGTTGCCGGCTAGCGGCATTCAATTTCTTCGTCTGTGATGCGTAGGGCTATAATCATAGCCATATCGTCTGGCTCGTCTTCAAAGTCTGCAACCAAACCAACTTTTTTGGAATCGTCTTTGGACTTTTCAAAATGTACAATATCTGTGATTTTCACAGGGATTGCGGTTTGGCCGGCAATGGAAATCAAAAGCTCCATGCCTCTATTTATTGGACCCTCCACAACCTTGCCCTTGAACACAAGAGACTTTCCATCTTCTGACGGTGCTGTTTTTTTTACAAAGAACTTAGGCATGGTCAAAGATACCAATAGGATAAGCGCGAAATGTTGGAATTCTGTAAATCATCGTTACTTAAATCTAGTTTTTTTTTCTGCAAAGTGGTAGATAAAAAGCAAAAAAATTTAATTTTGCATAGTATGGAGCATTTTTTAACCGTTGGGCGCATTCCTTTTTTGGTTTGCGCACCTTTTTTTCATCGATTTTTGGATAATCCGCCGCCAAAAATCCGTTTTTTAGACGGAAATCCCAGCGAACAGAACAGGAGATTAAGAGATGGGCAAATCATGCTTTCCCCTTCTTCTTCCATAGAATATGCCAAGAACCAGGAAAATTATGTTATTTGCAATAGATTTTGCACCGCAAGCACCCTTGAAATCCGTTCCGTGAAACTCTTTTCAAAATACAAGTGGGAAAATCTGGATAAAAAATCCGTGCATTTAACCGAAGAAAGCGATACCTCGGTTGCTCTGTTAAAACTTTTATCGAGCCTCCGGTTCAAGGTCTGTCCCGTTTGGAATAACGGAAATTTTGATGGGGAGAGCTGCGATGCCAGGCTCTTGATAGGTAACAGAGCCTTGAGGGAAGGCTCGGAAAATAAATGGGAATATTCTTATGATTTAGCATCTGTATGGCAGGAGTGGCAAAATATGCCCTTTGTGTTTGCATTATGGATAATAAGAAAAGAAGCCTTGGGTGCAGGCTCCCTGCCCTTGCTGGAAAGCTATCTAAATGAAACGGAACTCAGCATAATGGACTTTAAAAAAAACAGGCAGGAATGCTTGCAAAAGTGGGAAAAGCATTACCCTCACGGCTTGCCTCAGGGCTTGGCTTCTGACTATTACAATGCCATAGACTACAGCTTCACTCCCGAACATGAAAAATCTTTGAAAAAGTTTTACGAACTTTGCAAGATGCCGGCAAAATTAAAAAGTTTGTAATTCCAAGCAATAGGTAAGAGAACAACAGATAAATAACGGATATTGAGAGAGCGTAAAGCATTATTGAATAAAAGAGAGAGAGCAAAATATCCATCTTTGTTGTGAACCATCCAGAAACGGACAGGTCTTTTAAGCCGAATGCAAGGAGCAAATTTGCAACCAAATTTACGAGGAAAATTAGGCACAGCAAGGTTATGAACCCGCCGCTTGCTCCCTTAAAATCCTGGGTGCTTAGCTTCATGTGGCTGGCTATTCCAAACGAAAGATAAACAAATATCCAGAATTTCCAGTTTCCAAAATTATCAAAGCTAAAAAAATTTTTGAATATTTCCCAATTCGTTTTCATTATGCTGCCGCTCAATTCTTGAGGCAAATACTGGGGGAGCAAAATCCCAAGCAGAGCATAAATAGTAAAGGTACCAAAGAGCATTGGGGCTATGCCTATAAAAAAGTTGCCGATTTTTTGGTAAGTGCTTTTGGGGTTGTATTCGTGCCTTACATAGCCCATTGTCCCGTCTTTTTCTGGCGAAAAAAACTTGGCTTCCGTGATTTTATGTTTGAAAATAAAACAAAAAACAGCATGACCCATCTCATGCACAGGGATCCCTATCCAGCCGGTTAAAAATAGTTCTGCCTTGGAGCCTACAGAGGCGGCAAAAGCCCTGCTCCTGAATTTTGAAACAAAGTATAATGCAAAACCAATAAGGAAAAGTGCCCCCCAAAGCCATAAAATTTGCTCCAAACACGCCCCAAGAGTGTTATAAAGCAGTACAAATAACCTATCTGAGATGTCCATACGGCTTAATTTAGCAAAATTTAGCAAAAAATGAAAAAAATCTTCCTTTTTTGTTTTTTTTTATATATATTTATCTATGTTTAAGCTTAGAGGTTTTTATGAAAAAAGTTTTCCTTGTTTTGCTTGTTTTTGCGGTTGCGGCTGCTTTTGCTCAGAGTACCAACAAAGTTAAGTCCAAAAGGGGTGACTTAAACCTCATGAGTGCAGAAGGCGGCAGCCAGGTGGTTTGCAGCGCTAGCTTCAACGATGAAATGACAGTCCTTAATCGGCGGAGTTCCCACACTTTGGTAAGAAGCTCTTGCGGTCAGGGTTGGGTAAACAATAGCGAAGTAGAGTTTGTCCAGCAGGGACCTGGCAACAAAGGCATGAATATTGACGCCGTAGACGTTGTGGGCTGGATGGATAACCCAAGTGCCGTGTTCGTTTTGGATCAAGATGCGGCCAGCCTTGAGGGCATAAACATAGACCGTAACTTCAACGAATACCTAAAGAACACCGTGGACAGAGAGCAAACCGAAATGCGGAATCAGGAGAACTGATATCTATCCCCTCCTGTTGTTGCTTGTTGCATTTTTATTTTCCTGCAAACAGGAGGAAATAGCCGAAAAACAGCCCGAGCCAGACCCAAAGGCTCAACTTGCAGAAATTCAACGCAGAATAGACTCTCTTGAAAATTTTATATCAACTTATCCTATTTTAAAGCCAGCTATAGTAGAACCCAATTTTGGGCTTTTTCAAACTCTGCAAAAAGTAGGCTTGGACCATAAGCAGTCTCTGAAAATTGGAAACATCCTTGCAGATACCGTAGAAATTGGCACTTTGAAAGCAGGGCAAGTATTTTGGGTAGGTTTTGACCCAATAGACACATCAAAAGCGGTTTTATTCAGATATGCCGAAAATCTCGCAACCCTTCATTTTTTAATGATGGACAGCAGGGGCGAGTGGGTATATAAGATAGTTGAAAAGCCAATGAGTATTCGCTATGCCATGTACGAGGGAATTTTGCAGGAAGGCAGCAATTTATACAATACTTTAAGGGATATAGGCATTCCTCAGAACATGGTTGGAGTAGTGGCAGGTGTTTTGGAATGCAAGGTGAATTTTAGGACGGATGCAAGAGTAGGAGATAGGTTCAAGATTTTGCTTAAAGAAAAACGATTTCAAGATTCTGTATGGATAGGCGGCAATGTTTTGTATGCGAGCTATGACGGCTCAAGGGTAAAGCACAGCGAAGCCTTTTTATACCAAGAAGCAGACCCAAAGAGTTCCTTCAACGCCCATTACACCGAAGACGGCGAGGCTCTTATACATTCAGGTTTAAGATACCCCTTAGACCGTTTGCACATTACCAGCAGTTATGGTTATCGCATTCATCCCGTTACGGGTTCAAGGGCTTTTCATAGCGGAGTGGACTACCGCGGCGCAGTTGGCACCCCTGTTTACGCAGTAGCAGACGGCATTGTTGTACAATCGTCTTTTAGCAATGATAACGGAAATTTCATAGCAATCAAGCATTCGGATAACAGCCAGAGTTGGTATTTGCATTTATCTCAAAGGGGAGTTGGCAACGGGCAACGGGTTAGGGGCAGGCAAATTATAGGCAAGGTAGGCAATACCGGCAGGAGCAGTGGCCCTCATTTGCATTTTTCCATAAAACAGCCAAACGGTTCTTGGATGAACCCGCTATTAAAAAAAATGATAGCCACGCCTAAACTTGAAGGTGCAAAATTATCTGCGTTAAAGGAACAGGTGAAAGCAATTCGCAATATTTTAATAAAAACCGAGGTTGCAGAATCCAAGAGTATAGTAGATTCGGTGCAAGCTACGGTGAAGTGGGTAGAGGCGTTGGATTAAGGCATGTTCTCTTCTATTTTTTCCAAATACAAATGGGATGAGGTGGAAAAAAAAATTGCCACCACCACTTTGCAATCCGTTGAACGTGCTCTTTCTAAAAAAGAGAATATAAACATAGAAGATTTTGCCGCCTTAATTTCCACCGCCGCCGCCCCTTATTTAGAAGCGATGGCAAAAAAAAGCAGGGAGCTAACCCTGCGCCGTTTTGGGAAAACAATACAACTGTATTTGCCGCTTTATCTCTCAAACGATTGCACAAATTCCTGCGTGTATTGCGGCTTTAACCACAAAAACCATATAGAAAGGAAAGTCCTTACCGCAAGCGAAATTATTGAAGAAATTGAGGCTATAAAAGAAGCCGGTCCTTTTGAGCATGTACTTTTGGTAACAGGTGAAAGCCCAAAGAATGCGGGTTTTGAATATATATTAGATGCGGTAAAACTTTGCCGCGAGTATTTTTCTTCTATTTCCATAGAGGTTCAGCCCCTTGGCACAGAAGAATATGCGGAACTCTCAAAAAACGGAGTGACAGCCGTTTATGTTTACCAAGAAACTTACAGAGAAGAAACCTACAAAGAGCACCACCCTAACGGCAAAAAAAGCATTTTTGAAGAACGCCTACGTTGTCCGGACAGAATTGGAATGGCAGAGGTGAGAAAAATAGGCATAGGTGCTTTGCTGGGTTTGGAGAATTGGCGAGCAGATAGTTTTTTTGCTGCCCTGCATTTGAATTATTTGCAAGATACATACTGGAAGAGCAAATTTTCCGTTTCCTTTCCAAGGTTAAGACCTTTTGAGGGGCAAACTTTTGAATTATGCACGCCAAGCGATAGGGAGTTGGTTCAATTGATGTGTGCTTACAGAATATGCTTTCCGGATGTGGAAATTTCTTTGAGCACAAGGGAAGCTGCAAATTTCAGAGACCGTGCTATGATGCTAGGATTAACCACCATGAGTGCAGGCAGCCGCACAGACCCTGGCGGCTATGCGATTTCCAAAAATGAACTCCCGCAATGGGAAATAAACGATTCCAGGACCCCCGCTGAGATAGAAGAAAAGATAAAGCAAAACGGCTACGACCCGGTTTGGAA
>LIUI01000134.1:4612-4775 GCA_001462235.1 Fibrobacteria bacterium GUT307 | reverse complement strand
ATACATTCGCTTTGACTATGCTGCTAAAAAGCTTTTGCGCCAGAAAGCTAATTTCGTGGTATTGGAAGGTTTTTTGACCACATTACTCAAAACGGATGTCAAAATACAGAGAATGCTTGAAAGTGAAAGCAATCAAGAGCACGAAAACGACAAATTCAATCGG
>LIUI01000134.1:0-4410 GCA_001462235.1 Fibrobacteria bacterium GUT307 | reverse complement strand
ATAGAGGTTCAGAACAGCAGAATGCTTAATTATTTCCAAAGAATGCTTTACGGCACTTCAAAAGCGATAACTGAATATATAGACCTTGGCGATGATTATTCCAAGGTGAAAAAAGTTTATTCCGTGAGTATAGTTTACTTTGGCATAGGCCAAGGCGAAGATTACGCCTATCACGGCAAAACCGAGTTCAGAGGCATGAACAAGCCAGGAGACGTTCTTCGTTTGAGCAAGAAGCAGCAGGAGCAGTTCAAGCACGAGTTTGCAGGTGATTTGTATCCTGAATATTTTTTGCTTAAGGTAGATGATTTTGACAGCATAGCCAAAAATTCTCTTGACGAGTGGATCAGTTTTTTGCAGACAGGTGAGATACCTGAAAGTTTCACGGCCCCAGGTTTGCCGGAAGCCCGCGAGCGTTTGAAGGAAGCTGGCATGAGCGAGGATGAACTTCGTCGCTACCGTGGTTACATGGATAACTTGCGTGATGCTCGTAGTGCGTTGAGCACGAGTTATATGGATGGCGAGGAGAAAGGCAGGGTGGAACGCAATAAAGAAGTGGCCAAGAATATGAAGGCAGAGAGCATAAGCGTTGATGCAATATCTAGGGTGACAGGTTTGTCGGCAGAGGAAATAGCTGGATTGTGAAAGCGGCGGCTAGGGTGCAAGAAGCACCCAAACCGCTCAGTCTTTGATGCAACGAACAGACAATAAAAACCGCTTAGTTGAGCTGCCGGTGGCCCATCCGCTCCAATAGCTAATTTTCCGGTGGGAAGCATCTGCGCTACCGTTTTGCGAGGAACTGGTCCACCTTAGACGTTCGTTTAAAGTGAACACGCTTTTTTTCTAAAAGAAAGCCTATAACATAGGGGTGCGTGGGGGGTTCAGCTACCAATCATATTTTTTCAAGAAAAAAGCGAAATAATGCCTTGATTACAGCATAACCCATTGAAATATAACGAGTTACAAATCTAGCCTAATTTCGACAATGCATCACTCAAATCGGGTAATGTAAAATTCGTAACTATCTGAAATACAACAAGTTACGTTTTTGAAAATTCAAACAATGATTATTTCAGTCTCTCTAACTCTACGCCGTGATCTATTATGGGTGTCCCACGTTTTCTATAAATGTTAAATTCACTAATGACAGTAAACCTAACGAAATATATTATGGATAATGGAGGGATGATAGCTTGTAAGACATTTTGGTGTTGTTTTCCAAGGAAAAGAATGTAAGGGCAAGCTGGGACACAGACAGCTTATGCTCTTTTTGAGCACAAATAAGCTGCTTCAAAGCCTCTGCCTTGTATCTGGTTTCGCTGTTTTTGCCGAAACATATCAATTCATGCTCTATCATTCCATTGCTATCTACGTACTTCTTATAGCCATCATCTAATTCACTATCCACAAGTATAAAGCTCTCCAATATACCACGGGCTATATTAAAAGCCGTTTCATGAGTTACGACAGCCTCCGACATGCCCAATCTTTTATTTCCGCTGCCAAAAACATTAAAGGAGTATCCATCCGTGTTGTCAACAAAAGCAACGTAAAATAAAGCCGCCACTTTATGCCTATCCAATTTGTCGTCTATTTTTATGCCAGTTAGCTTTCTAAACTTCCCACGTTCGCTCTCGTATCTGCTATACACGGTTTCTCGGAAGTTTATGTTGTTTTCTTTTGTTTCTACTCTTATTTTGGATAAGCAACGGGCGAGTATTTTATTTATTTCTTTTTCCGCTGTTTTTTCCCATAGTTCGTTAAAAGTGTCTTTTTTCATAAAACTACCAGTTGCTCTTGCTCTCTCGCCATTTAACCTTGTTTATGTCGGTTTCATGATTTGCCGGCCTGAGCAGTTCCATTACCTGCATTTCCTTGGCTTCATCAAAGCTGTCAGGGTCGTCGCCGACAATCTCAAAGATTTTTTCCGAAAGCGTTTTTGTTTCCATGCTGTTCAACTCCTATTTTGCAGCAACCTAACTCTAGTGGTAAATATAGAAAAAAGCAGTATAAAAACGTCAATAAACACTCACAACTGTCCACATGAAAAAATTTGCCTATACTCCACACCCGCACGCCCTTTTTCAATAACCACCGCACCTCAATTTCTCTTTCAATTGCAAAGTCCAAACATCGTTAAAATGGGCTATTGGAAATTTCAGTTGGTTTTTGAAGGCAGTTATGATTAGCGTTAGTTGCTTTAGGGAGTAGCAGATTGCGAATGAGGCAAAGGGGATTAGGAACTTAAACGTTTGGCGTGTGTTGGCGACAATCACACCGAAATTAGGTTTTCAAAAAGAGCCATAACCGCTTCCTTGCTTATATCTCTATATACCATTTCCAGCCCGTCTCGCCAATCATTTCATCAGCTATTCTAGTGCTTTCTGGGTCTTCCATGAGCCATTCAAAAATATCTTTGCCTGGCGGCCTTATCCTTGAATTTTCAACAGCCGAGGGCTTCGCTTTTGCGTATCTTTCATACGCTTCGGAAATATCCCAGTCCATACCAAACCTGCCTTTTTATGAGTTCAAGATTTAATATACAAAATTTTTTACACACCCGCACGCCCTTTTTCAATAACCACCGCACCTCAATTTCTCTTTCAATTGCAAAGTCCAAGCATCGTTAAAATGGGCTATGGGAACTTAAACGTTTCCAACTAGAGTCTCAGCCATTGCCATTAGTGATTCTTTGCTTAAATCTCTGTAGCGGAATGAATAATATAAATTTTGAATGTAACTTCTATTTATTGAAACATTTATTTTTTTCATCGCAGCAATAATACGAATTGTATTTAAAAATAATCTGACTGCAATTTTTGCATTCAATTCATCATTCGGAATTAGGCTATGCTTAAACGGACATAGCTTTATTACCCAAAAGCAATATAGAGCCATTTCATTTATTTCAAAGCCCTTAACGTTTCTGCCATTGTCATTCCGTCTGCTCCAACATCAAGCAGGTCTTTGTGCTCCAAGAGCCAGTCAAAAAAATCTTGTTCTTTGGGTCTAGTTCTTTCATTATGAATGGCTTGAAAAATCACCTTGTCAGAACCACGATACCCCCGATTTTGGGGATATTTGCAGTGTTGCCACGTCGAGAAGGAGAATTAACATTTTTTACATGAAAATACTCTTACTGCTCCTAATTCTTTACCAATCCCGCAAAGGATGTCTTCCAATTGACTTGGAGTTAATTCAGAAGAACGGAAGACTTCGGGCAATTCATTTTTGTTTATATATCCATCCCTTTTTATTTGTTTGAGCAATTCCTTTGCTCTAATTTTTTCTTCTAAATCTCTAATTACTTTTTTTAATCCTATTTCTGTGCCTGCGTGTGAATATATCTTTTTTGGTTCTATTCCTAAGTAGCCACCTATTCTGAGAGCAACATCATAGATTGCCAATTTTCCTATTCCGTGAATTTTTTTTCCCTCCTTCTCAACCAATTTAAACAATTCGTGAAATTTTTTTGCTTTGGATATTTCACTTTTTATTTTAAGAAGTTCTTTTCCGAATTTTATTAAAATACGGCGTGGTATTCTTGCTTGATGGTAATGTTTTTTGTCGCATTTACAGAGAGATTTTGCGGCTATTTCTATAGCCTTCTCGATGCTTTTGATGTCTTTTTTTATATCATAGTCGTCCAAAATAGCACATACAAGTCCTTTTCTCTCTTCTAGATTTTTGAGATATTCCTCGATTTTTTTCTCACAAAACTGTTTTGTCAATTTAGCCATATTCCAACTCCTATTTTCCCTTGTAATAAATTGGCACCCCACCCACTTTACCCCAAACCTCGCACCGTGAGGTACGAGGTGATAAACGTTTGGGCCTAAAGCGGCTGGGATGCATCCCCACCGAAGCAGGGACACCAATCAGCCTTTGCTACGCAGAGCAACTAAGAATAAGGAAACTTCATTGCTTGCGTGGCCAGGCTGGCTGGTCTTGTAAATCTACTGTATCTTGCTAAAGTTAGGCGTTAAAGCTTCGCAGTCATCTGTGTCAGAGTTAGCACCAATTACCTCAGTCTCAGGTCTCTGCGCTTCTTGTTGGCCACTTGAACCTGCAGCCATTTTAATTGTAGCTGTCCATGTTGCTCCAGATTTACAATCGCCGAGAGGTTTTTGCGAAGTAGCTTTCCAAGTTGCTTCATCATCTACAGCTGGTTTTGCTTTAGGACTGCCTTCATATAAAAAGTTATCAGTTTCAGATGTTTTATCAGGACTTGAAGTTTTTTCTTTTCCCGGTGGAGTATAACCAATTCTTGAAAAAGATCCAAGCGAGTCTGTATCAAGAACAAATGCCTGTTGCAGTTTGCTCCATGTGCCAGACGCAGGGCCAATTTCGCTTGCCTTAGCTTTTGCCGTCATTCCAAACAACTTTGGGATTGCAATTGCTGCCAAAATGCCG
>LIUI01000133.1:12862-27268 GCA_001462235.1 Fibrobacteria bacterium GUT307 | reverse complement strand
AGTGCAGGCCAAGCCTTGCACCCGTAACTTTTGTCATAGAAAGGTCATCAAAACATATATATACGCGGTCCACTTTGTTCCATACATAAAATCAGAAATTTCCTCAAAAATTCCCCTTAAAATGGAGGTTTACTATGAAAACTAAAAGTTTTCTATTGGCGGTTGCTTTTGCAACTATGGCATTCACATTTTCTTGTTCTTCGGACGATGGAGGGGGCAACTCTATTGCCAGTTGTCCCAATCCGTCCGTTTCGGGCAACTCATTGTCTTGTGGTGATAAAACCTACAAAACTGTAGCCATAGGCAACCAAACTTGGATGGCAGAGAATTTGGATTACGCCGTGGAAGGCAGTAAATGTTACGATGAAGACGAAGCCAACTGCGATACTTACGGTCGTTTGTATGATTGGGAAACGGCTAAGAAGATTTGCCCTTCTGGTTGGCATTTACCAAGTACGGCTGATTGGGATATGATGACTAATCATATCGGTGGTTCTGAGACTGAGGGAAAAAAATTGAAAACAGCAAGTTGGGGTGGCACGAACGACTACGGTTTTTCTGCTCTGCCTGGTGGCTTCTGCTACTTTGTTGATGGCAGTTTCAAAAATGTTGGCTACGGCGGCTACTGGTGGAGTAGCAGCGAGTACAAGGACAATAATCGTGCTGCTTCCAGTCGGAGCATGGGCAACTCCGTAGATTACGCTTATTGGAATAACAACAACAAGGGCTACTTATTTAGCGTTCGTTGTCTCCAAGACTAAGCACGGAGCCCTTTTGTCAGAACCCCGAAGCGTGTCCGTTGCGCAACAGACACGTATCGGGGTTCTGACAATTTCAAAGAACTGTGCCGATAATGGCACAAAACCGCTAAACGTATTGCGGGGTGCGGGGATTGCGGTGCATATTTGAGTTTGGTAATTTTTTCTTTGCCTTTACATAAAAAAAATGTATATTATGAAATATGTTCAATGTCTGGTTCAAAAAGAAAGTTGGGAACTCAGTCAAGCTTATGCCAAAAGCTCATGCCTTGCGGTTTCGCAAACTTTTAATAGATCTTGAACAGATGGGGCCTATACTTTCGGACTGGCCGAATTATGGAGTGCTCCAAGGAACAAACACCCATCACTGCCACTTATCTCGTAAATGGATTGCTTGCTGGGTGGAAAAACAACAGGGAATTGAAATAGAGGTAATTTATGCAGGCTCTCGTGAAAGCGCCCCGTATGCTTGAAAACGGTGCTCCAGTTGAATTCACAATCACCGGTAATGTTCCGGTGTTTTATCTTGATTTAACCCGCCGCTTGTTTGCCGAGGTTAAGGAAACTAAGACGGAAGATGATGGAGAGGAACGCATCAATTTTCGTGACTGGGATTGGTTCAAGGAAGAGGAAGCAAAAGTCACTCCCGGCGATTCATTACGAAGCCTGCGGACAATGCGTAACATGAGGCAAAGTGAGCTTGCTAAGAAGATAGGGGTCAAGCCACAACAAGTCTCTGATATGGAGAAAGGACGGGCACCAATAGGAAAAAAAATGGCGATGAAGATAGGCGAAGCCCTGCAAATGAATTGGAAGCACTTTCTATAGCACCCCCCTAGATAACTTAAGGCTTTGCCCCGTTATTCAAAAAGTGCAAGGCACCTGCTAAATATGCAAGCGGAGCGTTCCAGTTTATGGCAACTTCGTTTGAGGCATAGCTGCAATTATGGTCTAAATAGCTAAGAGCCGGTTTTTCTTTTTTTACATAATTAGCTTCGCAGTTTCCCGGTTTAATGTCTTGCCCGCCTTCGTGGGGGCCGCCTACCAACATGCCCGGCACAGGCTCAAAAATCCCGTCTGCTTCTGAGGGGCGGTGGTGCGGATCCATTGGCGTTCTGTTGCCATAGCCGGTTACATAGCTGATGTCAAGAGGATTTGCTCCCAAAAGATAATCCAATGCCCTTTGAGCACCATCAAGGTAGCGTTTATCCTTTGTTAAGTAATATGAGTGCAAAAGCACAATCCCGTTATTCGCAACCACGGAGTTTGAACCCCAAACCCAGTTCCATTTGAATATAGGCAATCCATAAGCGGAATTTTCTGCCAAATCTCTTAGCATATTTGCCAAAGTAAGCAGGGTATCTTGTGCTTTTTTGGTTAAATTTTTATCAAAACCGTTTTTGCTATCTGCCAGCCTGTACACAGCCAGGAAATTTACATCCCCCCACCAAGGAGCATTGGAAGTAAATGGAATGGAATCTATTGCCTTTGCATAAATCTTTTTCTTTGTTGTTATGTAAAGTTCGGTTGCGGCCCATAAATGCTCGTCTTTTACGGTTTCGCCATGCGGGTGGTATTGCCCGGTGTTCATGCCGTCTGGTTGTTTGTATATGATGCCGGGATTTTTGCTTGCCCACTCAAATGCTTTTTCTGCCGCTGCCAATGCTGTTTTTGAGAATTGCGCGTCAAAGGGCTTGTATATTCTGGCGGCTTGTGCCATGGTTGCGGCAAAGTCCATAGTGGCAGGAGTTGTTTTCATTACCACGTATCTTTTTGCAGTATCCATATTCGGCATTATATGGCCGCTGAATCTAGCTGTTGTAAGTTTGTGATAAACTCCGCCATCCGCATCTTGCATTGTAAGCATCCAGTCCAAGTTCCATCGCACTTCTTCCAGAATATCCGGAGTTTTGCTTTTGCTTTCCGGAATGTTTAGGGAAATTTTTTTGATTTCTTTTTCAAAATGCTCGTAAAGCTGCAAAATGGTAAAAACAGAAATTCCGCTATTTACAATATATTTGCCGTAATCGCCTGCATCGTACCAACCCTTGGGGCTTTTGATTTTCCAGCCTTCCGGCTTTTCACTTTCCGGATAAAAGTAAACGTTTGTGTCCGGGTGCCCGGCTGCTCGTGCCCATTTGCCTGCGAATTCCGGGCTTAGAGCTGTTGATGCCCTTTGGTAATAAAACCATTTTAAGGATGCCTTGAACACATCTTCGTAAACGTTGTTTTGCACAACTATATTATCGGAAATTCTTTTTCCGGCTATGTATGCGGCGTATAGCCCCTTTTTTAAGCCAGAAAAATCCGCTTTGCGAACGGTTTCCCCGCTAAATTCCCAAGTTGCCTCAGCAGACAGGGGAACGGTCAAGACTGCATTTCCGCTTGCCAAATCTTTGAACTCTACAGACGGAGCTTCTACGTCGTTTTTATAGACGAGAACTTTTTTAGCTTGTTCGCCATAGCCAATCTGGTTTATTTTTGCCCCAAAGCTAGTTGTAATTTGCGAATTCGCCATAGTTGCCATAAGAATTAACACGATAAAGGATTTCATAGAGAACAATATAAAAAATTTCTATATTACTATCCTAATAATTACGGAGGTTTTTTGTGAAAAAAATTCTACTCACTGCGGTGTATGCGGCCTTAATGGTTTCGTGTGCATCCAAAAGAGCCGCTGTTGTGGATTCTACCATAACGGAGGCAGAAACTCTTCTGGCTTTAGCAAAAGTCAATAATTTGGCTGTTTCTGCAGAAACAGAAGCCCTTATTGATAAAGCAAAAAAGCAAAACGATGAACGCCAAACGGAATTGGCATTCGTTTTGGCAGACGAAGCCGTTTTGCAATTGCAACGTTCGCTATTAAAGCAAGAAGAGGAGGCTCTTGCTGCAGAAAATAAAAAAGCAGCAGACAGCTTGGCAGTGGCAAACGAATCTTTGAGCATATACCGCCATCTTCTCAAAGAACGCAAAAATGCACCAAAAGAACAGGTTATACACTAAGGAGGTTTTATGAAAATACAATCAATTGCAATTTTAGCTTTTGCTGCAAGCCTATTCGCTCAAGAAGCAGCCACACCCCCAGCCTCACAACCACAGCCTCAGGTGCCGGCAGCACCAAAAGAAGCTCCTATTTCTTGCCGCGTGGCTTTTGATGCAGTAAAAAACACTTATCCAAGAGATGTTGCCGCAGACTTTTCTTATGCTGCGGTAAATGCCAGAATAACCACACTGGAATCTGTTAGCAAAGAAGACCGCAATGGCTCTATTTACGAGGCAGAATTAAAATCCTGCAATCTGGCTGTTGAGCTTTTCAAAGTCCAGTTGTCTAGAGCCGCGCTCCGCAAGAGTTTAGATTCCTTGATTGGTAAAAATCGCGAAGTGCAAAAAGAAATTTCTGCAGTAAAAGACTCGCTCATAGACTTGTGGTCAAGCCTAAGCGCAGACTATAACCGCTTGCAAAAACTGAATAGAGAAAAGGCAGAAGAACAAGCTCGCTTGGCAGCAGAACTCGCAAAAAAAGAAAGAGCTTTAGCAGAAAAAGACAGCTTGCTCGCTTTGCAAAAAGCAGAAGCCGAGAAAAAGCTAGAGGCTCTTCGCAGCAAAACCATCAGCGTTTATAAAGACGCCAGAGGCACAATCCTTTCTATGAGCGATATTCTGTTTGAAACGGGAAAAGCCGATTTGAAGCCTGAGTTAAAAGAGAACTTGGCAGAAATTGCAGGCATTCTCAAAAATTTGCTCACAGAATCCAGCGTGGTTATAGAAGGCCACACAGATAATGTTGGCGGTGAACAGATAAATCAATTCTTGAGCGACAAAAGAGCGCTTTCTGTTTTGGACTATTTGGTAGAAAGAGGTGTGGACAAAAAACGGCTGAAATCCGTTGGCTACGGCTTGAGCAGGCCTGTTGCAGATAACAACACCGATGAAGGCCGCTCTAAAAACCGCAGAGTTGAACTTGTTATAAAAGATTGAGAGTAAAAGAGTGTTTCATGCGGAATTCAAAAGTATAGGTGGTAAAGATACATACCCTTTGTCCTCTGTTGTTTACAGAGGCAAAGATGGTTCGCTTTTGGAAGTGTGCCATAACCGCTCCGCATGGAAATCTCTTTCTCCGGAAGAATGGAAAAATTTATTTAACCGC
This sequence comes from Fibrobacteria bacterium GUT307, assembly GCA_001462235.1. Lineage (GTDB taxonomy): Bacteria > Fibrobacterota > Fibrobacteria > Fibrobacterales > Fibrobacteraceae > Fibrimonas. The sequence continues at coordinate 22,363 of LIUI01000133.1, read as the reverse complement.
CGCCGATGTAGTTTTGCCCCGGAAGATTTAAGCGGGATATGGAGCAAGCGAGAATTAGTATTGCCGGAGCTTCCCGTAGAAGACATCGTGACGCTTCAAGAGGGGTGGACACCCCTTTTCAATGCACAAAAATTGGCAAAAGAAATAGACATAAAAAGTTTGCATGTAAAATTGTGCGGAAATTCGCACTCAGGTAGTTTTAAAGATTTGGGCATGACCGTTTTGGTTAGCCAGGTGAACCATTTAATAAAAAAAGGCGTAGCTATAAAAGCCGTTGCGTGTGCAAGCACAGGAGATACTTCTGCTGCACTCTCTGCATATTGCGCAAGAGCAGGGATACCCAGCATTGTATTTTTGCCGGCAGGTAAAATTTCCGTTGCACAGCTTGTGCAACCCATTTCAAACGGCAGCATAGTTTTAGCATTAGATACGGATTTTGACGGCTGCATGAAAATTGTTCAAGAAGTGACTATAGACAAAAGCATTTATTTAGCGAATTCCATGAACTCGCTCCGAATAGAAGGGCAAAAAACCATTAGCTACGAACTTTGCCAAGAATTAGGTTGGCAACTTCCAGATACTCTGGTTATACCGGGTGGGAATTTAGGCAATGTAAGCGCACTCTCAAAAGGCATAGACGATTTATTAGCACTTGGCTTGATAAACAAAAAGCCCCGCATAATTGTTGCACAGGCAGAAAACGCAAACCCGTTTTACCTGGCATATAAAAGAGATTTTGATAAACTGGAGCCTGTTCAAGCTCAAAAAACGCTTGCAAGCGCAATTCAAATTGGGAACCCGGTAAGCTACCCAAAAGCAGAGCAGGCTATAAAAGATTACAATGGAATAGTAGAACAGGTTTCCGAGCAAGAACTCTCGGATGCCGCCCACCGAGCAGATAAAATAGGGCTTTATTCCTGCCCGCACACAGGCGTAGCCCTTGGAGCTTTGTTTAAACTAAGGGAAAAGGGTTCTATTTCAAGCGACGAATCTGTTGTTGTTATTAGCACGGCGCATGGTTTAAAATTTTCGGAATTCAAAGTAGCATATCACGAACAAAATTTGGATGGAATTTCCCCTAAGTACGCAAATGCAATTCATCGCCTGCCGGCAAATGCCGGCGCGGTTATGGATGTGCTTAAAGGGGCAATATAATGCAATATCCTACTTTGAGTGCCTTAAAAAATGCCTATAAGCAAGGCCGCTTGCCGCAGATGCTGCTTTTGGACGGCGTGGCAGGCAGCGGCAAAAAACTAATCGCAATGGAACTCGCAAAAATGCTTTGCGAAAATAGCAGCGAACCGGTTATCTGGGTAATTCCCATAGACGGCGATGCCGAAGATAGAGATTCTCCTGCAAAAATAGATGCCAAGACCCTTGAACTTTCGCAAAAATTTATGCAAAATCCTTTCCACATTGGGTATATAACGGATGCAGCAATGGTATCTGTTGGGATGGTGGAGCATTTACTGAAGAATTTTGAATTAAAAGCCGGCGGAAATCGCACTGTGATAATAACGAATGCAGATTTAATAGACGATTTATCTGCAAACAAACTTTTGAAAACATTTGAGGAAGTTCCCCCAAATACATATTTTATATTAACTGCAAATTCCAGGCATTCTCTTTTGCCAACAATACGTTCACGCTCAACTTGCTTTTATGTTCCTTTTCTAAAAAATAATGAGATAATTGAGGTTTTAAAAAATTACGGCTACTCTGCACCTAGCGAAGATATTTTGGAATTTGCCGCGGGTTCTGCGGGGAAGGCTATGTTTGCCATTGATTCAAATTATTCGGAACTCAAGAAAAAAGTTGAGGTTTATGCGGATTATGCTACAAATGGTGATGCTTCCTCGGCCATTTTATATGCACAAGAGATAGAAAAATCCATAAACATAGTTGCGTTTTTTTTAGAGGGCTTGGCAATGCGATGCCCGGCTCATATACAAAGCATAAATTTTCTTTTGAAGGCGGTACTCGCAAAAAAATTTTCCCCCGAGCACGCAATTCAAAATATGGCGCTAAGATTGGCGCAAAAGGCAATATGACAAACGCACAATTATCTCTGGAAATAGCTAAAAGGTATAAGGTTTCTATTCTCCTTGCTCGAATTTTGATTTTGCGAGGCGTTAGAACGCCCGAAGAAGCAGAGCATTGGCTGAATTGGGACTTACCTTGTGAGCACGACCCTTTTTTGATGAAAAACATGGGCAAAGCCATAGAATTGGTTTCTGCAGCTCGTGAAAACAAACAAAAAGTGTGGGTCTATGGCGATTACGATTTGGACGGAATTTCCGGATCGGCAATTTTGGCAGGGGCTTTGGGCGATTGGGGGTTGCCTGCAAACTGGATGCTTCCAAATCGCTTTGATGGAGGCTACGGGCTTTCTGCTGTTACCTTGCAAAAAATGAAGGATGCGGGAGCGGAGTGTTTGATTTTAGTGGACACCGGCATAACGGCAACCGAAGAGATAAAGGCGGCAAAGGAATTTGGAATGCAGGTTCTGGTTTTAGACCACCACAAGCCATCTGGCGAAGGCTTGCCTAATGCAGATGCAATTTTAGATCCATTTTTGGAAGATTGCGAATACCCTAATAAATCCTTGTGTGCAACAGGTGTTGCTTATAAATTTTTATATGCTCTTTACCAACAAACGGGCAAGCCTTTGAGCGATTTGGAAAAATATTTGCCTCTGGTTTCGCTAAGCACTTTGGCAGATATAGTTCCCATGAGTGCAGAAAATCTCTATTTGGTAAGAAAGGGAATGGGAAAATTTCCTAACTCAGATTGCCTTGCAATTCAGGTTTTATATGAAAAACTTGCTTCGGATAAAAACTTTGTAGGCAGCAGCGATATTCACTATCGCATGGCACCGCTCCTAAACGCATCCGGCAGAATGGAAAGCCCAGACACTTCCTTGAAATTCCTTTTGTGCAAAGACAAGGAAGAGATAGAGGCTTTATATGAAAGGCTTACGGAATACAACACCCTGCGCAGAAAGATAGAATTAGACATTTACGCCCAAGCGATAAAAAGGTTAAAAGAAATTTACGAAAGTAATTTGCCAAAGGTTTTGGTGATAGATTTTTTGGAATGGAATATAGGTGTTGTGGGGATTGTTGCAGCACGCATGGCTCAAGAATACAAACGCCCAACGGCAATAATCTCTGTTCAAAGCGATGGAATTGCGGTTGCAAGCGCACGTTCTGCAGGCTCGTTCAATTGGCACGCGGCACTCTTTCCGTGCAGGGATATTTTCATACGCTGGGGTGGGCATGTAAAAGCAGCAGGCTTTAACATAGCAGCAGAAAAGATAAACGAACTTAGGGTTCGCATGGAAGAACAGGCAAATATCCAAGGTTTTGTTCCAACGCTGGAAGAGAGCATAGACTATGATTTGGAAGTTTCTCTTTCTGAAATAAACTTGAATTTTTTGCACGAGTTGAAAAAACTTGAGCCTTTTGGCAATGAAAACTCTTATCCGGTATTTTTGGCAAGGCAAATTGCAGTACGCGGCCTAAAGCTTTTGAACGGAGGGCATTTGCGTTTTTACGCCGTTCAAGGCAGAACATCAATTTCTGCAATAGCTTTTAACAAACCCTATTTAGCAGATTCGCTTAAAGCAGGCGAAATAGATTTGATTTTTGAAGCCCGCACCAATGTTTACCAAGGAGTAGAGAGCGTTCAATTGATTGTGTCTGGGGTGGTGTAAATTTTTCTATATTACCCTTGGTCTTAGACCCTTTGCAATGATCGTTTGCGGGCAAATCGCCAGGGCGAAAGCAGCAACGGACTTGTGGGCTTTTATGTGCAGAGTGTGTCTAAGGCTCTTTTACTTAAAATTTGCTGTGATGGAAATTCTGTGCGTAGAAGATAATTCGCTGTGCATTTGGAAAGCGTAATCTGCATAAAGCCAGGAAATTGGCTTTATCCCTGCACCTAAGGTTAAACTGCTTGCATCGCTGATTTTTACCAAGCCTGCTCTAAGCGAAAAGGAATAGTCTGTTTCAAATTCCAAGCCTGCATTGCTAGCTAAAAACCAATCAATGGGATTTTTCCACACCCTTGTTTCTTTCTCGGATTCCGAATGTAAAATTCCTGTGCTTTGCCAATACATATTCAATACACCGTAAAAATATGGAAAAGGCTCGCTAAATCTAAATGCCGCACGAGCCTCTGGTGAAGAATATTCAAAATGGCCGCTTTCCCACTTTGCCGCAGACGAAGTCCAGCCATCAAGGATAGCGGCGAACATAAAATTTTTTGAAAACTCATAGCCCGTTGCAATATCGGAGCGGAACCCCCAGCCGCTTTGGTCTAATTCTCTTTTTAGCAAATGCAAAGAGAGAGCCAAATTCCATTTACCAAAACTTTTTCCCCATGCAGTTGTGAAAATCCAATCAGAAATATTTAAGGTATTATAATTATCACCTTCCGGCAAAGGCTCGCCCTCTTTTATATAAGGAATATCGCTTGCTCCAAAGCGTGATGCAGCAAAGCCAAGAGTGCCGGCATCTCTGAGCGGCAATGCCATTACAACGCCGTTGTAGGAGGTTTCTTCAAAATAAGCCACGTGTGTAAGGGCAAGCGATAATTTATCAAGTTCGGAAAGTTGCAAAGGATTTTTTGCAAGCGAAGGCAAATCGTTTAGCACGGGCAAAGCCGCCCCACCCACAGCCGCAGATTTTGCCCCTTGCACGGTTTCTAAAGAATTATTTGCACCGGCAACTCTCTCTGCATTTGCAGAAACAAAAGCAAAAAAAAGAAAGATTACAGCAAATATAAAAGGCACAAAATGGAAGATAGAATTTTCTATCTTAGCCTTCAATGCTCTCCCAAGAAATAGACCGCTACTTGGAATCTCTGGAATCGCAAAAGAAATTTTCGCCGCATACGGTAAGGGCATATACTCGCATATTGCGTGACTTTAAGGATTTTTTGCAAACCGATATTTTGGCAGAAGAATTGAATGCAGACTTGATGAGGGATTGGCTTTTTAGCATAAGAGAAAGCAAAAAGGCTGTTGCCACGCAATCTCAGGCGGTTGCTTGTTTGAAAAGTTTTGGAAAATACATGGTCCGTTCTACCGTGTTAAAGCATAATCCTGCGCTTGCAATAAAAACCCCAAAAAAGCCTCAAAGGCTGGTTTCTTTTTTATCGCAAAAAGAGATAAGCGAGCCGTTTAATGCAGAGGATTTATTCAAAACAGAATTTGGAGAAAGCGAAAATACTTTGAGGGCAAGAACGGTTTTGGAATTGCTCTACGGGGCTGGGCTTAGAATTTCTGAGTGTGCAAATTTGACTTGGGAACATTTGAATTTTACGGAAGAACTGGTACGGGTGTGGGGCAAGGGAAGCAAGGAAAGAATAGTGCCTTTAACAAAGGATTCCATAAAATGGCTCAATAAGTACAAGGATTTTCAAAGCAGAAATGCAATCCCGTGTTTTCCAAAAAATTTTGTATTCTCAAAAGACGGCACAAAGCCTTACAACACAAAAAAACTTTACAGCGATATTCACAACCTGCTCCGTTCCATTGGCTGGGAAGGCAAAGCAAGCCCCCATGTTCTTAGGCACACATTTGCAACGCACTTGCTGGAAAACGGAGCAAACATAGTGACCGTGCAAAAACTTTTGGGCCACAGCAGCCCAAACACCACGCAAATTTACACGCACGTGAGTGCCGAGAAATTAAAGGAGAGCTTAAAACAGGCACATCCGCGAGGGTAAGGAAAAAATTTCTATATTTTATGCCGATGCCAAATTTTAAGCTTATTTTGCAAATATTGCTGTTTGTAGCCATGCTAACCACAGGGAATGTTTTGTGGAAATACGGGCTTGTAAGCATTGGTGGCGTTTTTGTCAATGGAAAAACTTTTTTTAACAGCATCAGAGATTTGCTTTTTTCTTTGTATATGTGGCTAGGGGCATTGTTTTATATAGCTGGAACCCTGTATTGGTTTGCTTTACTGTCTAGGCATGATTTGAGTTATGTTTATCCGATGGTTTCAATAGGCTATGTACTAACGGCAGTAGCCGGGGTACTTCTTTTCAAGGAAACAATACATTTTACAGGCTGGCTTGGAATGGGAATTATACTTGTAGGCTTTATCGTTCTTTCCATAAGGTGAATAAATGAAAGTTTGTGTTATAGTACCAGCGTATAATGAACAAAAAAATATTACAGCAGTTTTGCAAGATATATACAGTGTTGATAAGAACTATGTTATTGCAGTAATAGACGACGGCTCGCTTGACTGCACAGCAAAAGTTGCAAATGGAGTTGGAATTGCAAAAGTGATTTCCTTACCTTGTAACTTAGGCATAGGCGGTGCGGTACAAACCGGATTTAAATATGCAAACACAAACAATTTTGATATAGCCATTCAATTTGACGGCGATGGGCAGCATATAGCTGCAGAAATACAAAAATTGCTTGAGCCTCTTATAAAAGATGAAGCGGATGCCGTGATAGGTTCTCGTTTTTTGCATAAAAATCAGAATGGATTCCGTTCAACATTTATGAGACGAATAGGGATAAAGATTTTTGAGATAATTTGCAAAATTTTTACAGGAAAAAGGATAAGCGATTGCACTTCTGGTTTTAGGGCTTACAATAAAAAGGCTCTTGAGATGCTTGCTCATAACTATCCAACCGATTTTCCAGAGCCAGAAGCGGTTATACTTTTGAGGCAGAATAATTTTCGCATAAAAGAAGTTGCGGTTGAAATGAGAGAAAGAATTCACGGAGTATCCAGCATTGGCAGTATAAAATCTATATATTATATGGTAAAAGTTATTCTTTCCATGTCAATGGCAAAAATAAGACCGCCTTTTAAAATAAGAGAAGAATATGGATAAAATTCAAATATATTCAATAATAGGCAGTTTGCTCTTTTTGCTATTTATTTTACGTTTAATAAAAAGGCATAAATTGAAAGAGGAATACAGCATACTGTGGCTTTTTGTTGTATCTGCTTTTTTACTACTTTCCATATTTAGATATGTTTTGGAACGATTTGCCGATTTAGTTGGAATATATTACGCACCTGCTGCGCTTTTGCTGTTTTTGCTTATTGGTGTAGTTGCTATTCTTATACATTATTCAGTGATTATTTCAAAACTTTCTGGGCAGAATAAAATTTTAATTCAGGAAATTGCCCTTCTTAAGCAAAAAATTTCCGAGTTGGAAAGAGGAGAGAAAAATGAATAAAAAATGGCTTTTGGTTGCTTGCGTACTTACGGCAATGTTGGTGCTGGTGTTTTTTATGTCGAAAATCAAATACGAAAATTTTGTCCTTGTGGATGAATACGGCAAAAATTTGGTTGTTGATTTTCCCTATAGTGCAAAATCGCCTAGAGAAAATGGAATATATAAATATAAATTGGAAGGTAAAATTCATTTAGGTATTTTTTCACCGCGTTCTTACCGAATAATTCCAGATGATAAAATTCTATCGCTTGCCATAAACGGCAACAATGTCCCGCTTGATCCCATACAGGAAAGAATGAAATCTGATTATGGCAGAGGTTTTGCCATAAATTTATCCAAGCATTTGCTCCGTGGTGAAAACAGCATTGAAATAAAATTTGAAGATACAGGTGGTTTAATGGGAATAAAAATGCAGCCACTTGCAGGAACATTTAAAAATATTGTATTTTATATAGGTTCATTTTTTTCATTGATATTTTTTATGTTTGCTTTTTCAAAAAAGATATATTTACCTAAAAGATATCTTCTTGTACTTTTCCTAGCAATAGTAATTCGTATTCTGTACCTATCAGTAACCGATTTTGATACTCGTGCCCACGATACTTACGCACATCTTGAATATATACACTACTTTGTGGAAAATTGGTCGCTTCCGCCTATAAACAAAGCTATGGGCAGTGCATTTTTCCATCCGCCTCTTTATTATTTTTCTGCAGCCTTGATATATTCCGGAGTTTCTTATTTAACAGATAACAATACGGATCTCATATACTTTGCATTGCAAATATTTTCTCTGTGTGCATCAATAGGTTTTGTGTTTTTTGGAATAAAAACGACAAGGCTGATTTTTGCTCATTTTATAAAAAAAGATTCGTTTATTTTGCAAAGAATTTTGCCTTGGCTATGTTGTTTGCTAATAGCGTTGTGGCCTTCGGGAATTCTGCATTCAACAAGGATCGGCAATGACCCTCTATTCTATTTCTTCTTTGCTGCCGCCCTATATGGTTGGATAAACTTGTATTTGCGAGGAAGAAACAGGCACCTATCTATGGCTGTTTTCTTCACTGCCACTGCAATTCTTACTAAAGTAAATGCCGTTTTTTTGTTTCCAATGGTGATAATTATGTTTTCTTTAAAAGCAATTATGGGAAAAATTTCTTTTTCAAAGGAAAATATTAAAAAAACTCTTTTAGCCTTTTTGGCAATGGTGGCGGTTTTGGGTTTTGCTACTTATCCGGGAATAAAATTGAAATTAAGCGGTGAGAGGGAAACCTTCTACGTATCTAATATAGACAATGTTTCTTCTGCTTTAAGGGTTGGCAATAATTTGGAAAATCTTTTATGGCTGGATATAAAAACATTTGTAAATGAACCTTTCACTTCTCCGTGGGAAGATAGATACGGCAGGCAATATTTCCCGAATTATTTGGGCAAAACTGGCTTGTTTGGGGAATGGAGATACAATGGAACTGTAATGCACAATATTGCTGTTGCAATAAGTATTCTTGCGCTTGCAATGGTAGTTATTTCCATAATATTTTTGTTCAAAATGCCAACTAAAGATATTGTGGTTCTTTTGCCTATTTTGTGTATTTCGTTTTTCTTGCTATGCGGAATAGCATATATGAGAGCCACATTTCCTGTGAATATAGATTTTAGGTATATTTTGCCAATAATTATTCCTTTCTCTATTTTTTATAATTACGGCATCAATTTATTGTTGTGCAGCGGGAAACGGCGCTTTGCGATTTCTGCCACGTGTTTGGAATTGCTTTTTTGCTTATTTTCGGTATTGTTTATTATATGGCTTCTTTAAAAAAAAGTATTTTGCTAATTATCCTATTGGTTGGAATTTTCGCCCGGCTTTACCTTTTAGGAACTGTTCCGGGTGGTCTAAACCAAGACGAAGCCTCTATGGGTTATGACTCCTATGCTTTGTTGGAGTATGGAGAAGACAGAAACGGGTATCATAATCCAGTGCATTTCGTGGCTTGGGGAAGTGGGCAAAATGCCTTGCTTACATATATAAGCCAGCCATTTATCGCAGGTTTGGGGCTTAATATTTTCAGCATAAGATTGTTTCCGGCTTTATTTTCTGTTTTTTGCTTGATTCTATTTTATTTCTTTTGCAGGAATTTGAATGAACAATTTGCACCTTTCGCATTTTTTCTTTTGGCAATTTGCCCTTGGCATATTATGCTTGGGCGCTGGGCTTTAGAAAGTAATATTTTGCCAGGTTTTCTTTTGCTTGCGATGTATTTTATAATTCGTATGCAACAAATAGG
>LIUI01000133.1:7205-12701 GCA_001462235.1 Fibrobacteria bacterium GUT307 | reverse complement strand
GGGGGGGGGGGGTATATTTGTTCTTGTGCCTCCATTATTTATATTTGCAATTTCCCTTTATTCATATTCCTCTGCTTATGCATTTGTACCTATATTTATCTTTGTTTATGCTCTTTACTCATTGTTTGGGAGAATATTTTCAATTAAGCAATGGTTAATTGGGTTAACTGTGTTTTTAGTTGTGTCTTTCCCTATTATTCTATTTATAGTAATCAATAAATTTGGATATAATACAATAGATTTGGGAGTGTTAACCATCCCCAAACTACCAGCAGGACCTCGTTACTTAATGTCTTCAATTTGGGGCGATTCTTTCTTTGTTAGAATATTTGAAGATGCAAAAAATGTTTTAACCGTTATCATTGATGGTAAAGATTTGGATGGAAATTTTATAAGTAGCGTAACGCAAAAAGGAGGTGTTCATCCATTGTATTGGCTCAGTTTGCCTTTATTTTGCCTAGGTTTTCCAGCTTTTATTTATGAGTGTGCAAAAGAGGGTAGAAAATCGCTTAAAATTCCTGTAATCATTTGGTTATTTGCCGCAATGACAACAGCTATAATATCAACTCCTGCTGCTGTGCACAGAATAAATGTAGTGTGGTTTCCCTTGCTTGTATTTTCCGCTTACGGATTATATATTGTGTATAAATTTTATAAATCATTTGCAATTGTTCTTATTGTTTTTTACCTTATTTTCTTTTTCAGGTTTGAAAATTTGTATTATAACGAATATAAAGAAGATATATCAAGAGCATTTTTTGCTGGTTATGTAGATGCAGTGAAATACGCAGGAGAAAAATCTTTGCCAATGGATACATTGTATTTAACAGATCATTTAAATTCGCCATATATTCATGTTTTATTTGCATTAAAATATGATGTTCATGATTACATAAAAACTGTAAAAATCCCTAATCCCGGAGCTTCATTTGAATTTGTGGAATATTTTGGAAAGATTAAGTTTGGCGTAACCGAGGAGGATTTGCAAAAAGGCCGTATATTTGTGCTGAGAAATCATGAGTTTAATAATTATAACAACGGCTATTCAATTAAGTATTTCGATGATTTTAAGGTTTTAATCTCCCTGCCTCATAGATAGATTCAAAACCTCTGCTTACTCTCATGGTAAATTACCTCCACACCGTTGCTACAAACAAATTTCCATCCCTGTCATCTTTAAATTCAATTTTAGGATACGCTTTTATTGAACGCAATATTCCGCTGCCAAGGCCTCTGTATGGCAAAATTTTTGCGGCAAAAGATGCAATTATAGGATTACGAATGTTTGAGTTGCCAAATAAGATGTTTTCAATGGTTAAATTGTTCGGTAAATATCCCGGACTTATTATTTCTATTCTGTTGTTGAAAATCAGAATTCTAACAGGCGCGCTTGTAAAATAATCTCTGTGAATAATAGCATTCGCAACCAGTTCTTCAAACACAATTTTTGGAATCTCCGGAATTCCAATGGAATTTACCGATTGCTCGCCTTGAAAAGTTTTTGTATTGTTGATTAAAAAAGAAAGTGCACCTTTAAACTGCTCTTCCAGTTTTCCGGAAATATCTCTGCTATCCAAGTAACTTGTTTCTGTTACATCCGCTCCGTTAAAAGCGACTGCTTTAATTATGAAGCTTGGTAAAATAATTTGAGGTTGTTTGGCAAATAACAGAACTCCGGCTAAATTCAGATTTTCACCTTTTAACAGATGAATATTTTCCAAAAGTTTTTTAAATGGAATGTCCAAATCGCTCGGAGAATTTCCGTATTGCTCTGTAAAAAAACTGCTGAAATAAAGACCATCTATACTCTTTTCACTCGTGTTTGGAATCAAGGTTTCGTCTGCGTGAATTACGGCTGAACTCTGAGCCAATCTTAAAATTTCTTCTCTTGAACTTGCAGGGCGTTTGTCTGCACCGGTTTTTGTCCAAAAAATTCCGTTTTGGTCGGAATATGGCTTGCTAATCCCTTGTGGAACGGTTATTGCCAACACCAAACCGTTAGGGGTGGTAATGTTTTCTGTAACCGGATTTATAGCAGGGCGAACATTTTGAGAGCAAACATTTGATATTAACTGATTTAATCTTGAAATATCATTTAAATTTAAACCGCTGATTTCTCCATTGTCTTTGACCCCAATTAAAATTTGCCCGCCGTTTCCATTGCTAAAAGCCACTATCTCTGCAGCGAGTTTGCTTGCATTGGTAAAGTTTTCCTTAAATTGATGCTTGGAATCCTCGCCGGATTTTACAATGGCTTCCAATTCCGAAAATTGCATGGAAAGCAATATAGTAAATGTATTGCTGCAATGGCATTTCTGAAGGAATTTCCCCCTTGGGAACCTTGCAACACAAGGGTTACATTTTTAATTTCTATATTTGACACTTATGCTAGAATATACCCCAAAATTCAAAGCTGCCCCCTTCTCTCAATTTAATGAGGGAATCTTATGAGTTTAGAGCGTAAAACCGTATTTTTGGTGGACGATAACGCTACAAACCTAGCTGTAGGCAAAGCAGCGCTTGCCGAATACTATAAAGTCCTTACTTTAGACTCTGGTGAACGCCTTTTAAAAGTACTGGAAAAGAACATTCCAGATTTAATACTTCTGGATATTGAAATGCCAGAGATGAACGGCTACGATACTATAAAAGTCATAAAAAGCAAAAAAGAAACCGAAAACATACCGATTATTTTCTTAACAGCAAAAAGCGATGGAGATAGCGAACTTAAAGGGCTATCTATGGGTGCAATAGATTATATAATCAAACCCTTTTCCCCGCCGCTCCTGCTCAAACGGATTGAGGTTCACCTGCTGGTTGAGTCTCAAAAACGGGAACTCAGAAAATATAACGACCATTTGCAAGAAATGGTAGAAGAAAAAACAAGGTCTGTTGTAAAATTACAAGATGCGATTTTGAAAACCATGGTAGAACTTGTAGAACGCCGCGATTATTCCACAGGCGGGCATATTGAAAGAACAACGCTATACCTAGGAGTATTGCTTAAAGCCATGCAAAAGCGCAACTTGCAAATGGAAATAATATCATCGTGGGATATAGATCTAGTGCTGCGCTCGGCCCAATTGCACGATGTGGGCAAAGTAGCTATAAGAGATAGCATTCTGCAAAAGCCCGGCAGGCTTACGCCTGAGGAATTTGAAGAAATTAAAAAACATACAACTGTTGGCGAAGAAATTGTAGAAAAAATAAAAAAGGACTCTGCAGAGCAAGCATTTTTGGAACACGCGGGAATTTTTGCTGCCTCTCACCACGAAAGATGGGATGGAAGCGGCTACCCGAGAGGATTAAAAGGTGAAGACATTCCGCTTCAGGGAAGGTTGCTTGCCATAGCCGATGTTTATGATGCACTTGTCTCAGAAAGACCATACAAAAAGGCCTTACCTCATGAGAAGGCAGTTGCTATTATAATGGAAGGTAAAGGAACCCATTTTGACCCTTCGTTGGTGGATTTATTCTTCAGCGTTTCTGATGAGTTTAAGGGAATTGCTTTACTTGATGGAGATTAAGGTTGAATGGCTACTAAAGAAGAAATAAAAACACTGGTCCTAAACTTTTTCAATAAGTACAAGGAACGTTTTGAAGAATATGGCGAAGAGTCCACCCGCAGTACTTTTAAGGGCGAACAAAATCATGAAGCAGGCAAGTTGCTCTTAATAATGTTGCTAATATCAACGTTTATATGGCCGCCATACATACCAAATGACCTAAAGCTTCACCAGTTCCCCGTATTTGTGACTTGTATCAGAATTGGTCTTAGTGTGCTTAGCATCTGTCTAGTTGTTTTGAAATTATTTACAAAGCGTTTCAGATATCGCCCGGATATAATGGTTTCTATTATAATAGGGTACATTTTTTTTGGAACCTCACTGCTCACGGCTACTGCTGGTGAATTCGCAAGCCCATACATAGGTGGCTTTTGCTTTGTACTCCTCATATCCATCTTTACACCCTTTTCCTTAAAACTAAAAATCATAGAAATTATATCTTCCGTTGCATTGTTTTTTGTGGTAGGCTGGCTGGCTGGGTTGAATTTTTCAGACGATGCTGTTAAATATTCAACTACCGATTTGCTCACTGCATTATTGGTCTCTATATTGCTCTCCTATATTATTAACTCCGTAAAATATAAATCTTGGGTGAGGTGGCAAGTATTAAATGATATGCTAGAGAAAAATCTTGTCCTCTTTGACAAAGCAGAAACCGCATTAAAAGCAAAGAATAACTTTTTGGCAAGAATGAGCCACGAAATCAGAACCCCTATGAATGCCATAATAGGAATGTCTGAGCTTGCCTTGCGAGAAGAAAAATTAGCTCCGGCAAAAGAGCACATTTTAACAATTAAACAAGCTGGTGCAAACCTCTTATCAATAATCAATGATATTTTGGATTTCTCAAAAATTGAAAGCGGAAAATTAGAAATAATCTCTTCTAATTACCTTTTCTCATCTCTGGTAAATGACGTTATCAACATTATCAGAATGAGGGTTGTTGATTCTAAACTGCGTTTTGTGGTGAACATAGACGGCAGCATACCAAACGCTCTTTGCGGAGATGAAACAAGAATTAGGCAAGTATTGCTGAATATTTTGAGCAACGCAGTGAAATATACCAAAAGTGGGTTTATATCCTTTTCCGTTAACGGAGAAATAACAGAAGATATTGTTAATTTAACCGTAGAAGTTGCAGACAGTGGCAAGGGTATAAAACAAGAAGATATAGGAAAACTATTTGGAGATTTTATTCAAGTTGACATGGAAGCTAACAAGGGCATTGAAGGCACCGGGCTTGGGCTTGCCATAACAAAAAACCTTACCCAAGCGATGGGTGGAGACATTACCGTCCATTCCGAATACGGCAAAGGCAGCGTATTTACCATTACTCTACCACAACAAATATGCTCGCCAGAACCTATGGCAATGGTTGAAAATCCAGAAGAAAAGAGTGTGCTTGTTTATGAACGCCGCCAAATTCATGCAGATTCAATGATTTGGAATATAGATAATCTTGGTGTAAGTTGCACAAGGGTTAAGAACGATGAAGAATTGCGTGAAGAATTGAAAGCTAAAAGTTATTCCTTTATATTTGTCCCTCATGTTTTATTGGAAAATGTAAAAAAAATATTATCCGAATTTAATTCCAAGACACAGATTGTAACTCTTACGGGTTTTGGCTCTGCAATTGCAGATGACATAAGCTCCTTGGCAATGCCTGTGTATTCCATATCCGTAGCCAATGTATTAAACGGCGTAGCAGATAACACTTTCTCACACAGTGCAAACGCCAACTCCATAGCTAGATTTAATGCACCTAGAGCAAGAGTCCTTATTGTTGACGATATCAGCACGAATTTGCAAGTAGCAGAGGGTTTGCTGTTGCCTTATAGAATGCAGGTAGATTTATGCCTTAGCGGAGCAGAAGCAATTGAAGCGGTAAAGGCAAAGCGTTATAATTTGGTGTTTATGGATCACATGATGC
>LIUI01000133.1:1285-7081 GCA_001462235.1 Fibrobacteria bacterium GUT307 | reverse complement strand
GGATCACATGATGCCGGAGATGGATGGCGTAGAAACAACAAAACGCATAAGAGAGCTTGGCGGCGAACACTACCAAACCTTGCCCATTATAGCATTGACTGCTAATGCGGTTTTTGGCGTAAAAGATATGTTCTTGGCAAACGGATTCAATGATTTTTTATCAAAACCCATTGATACTATTAAATTGAACACCATCTTGGAAAAATGGCTCCCAAAAGAAATACAAGAAAAAGCGAAAGAAGAAATTAAAACCTACGATGAAGAAGGCGATTTAAATAAGGTAATAGAAATTGATGGCGTAGATGTAAGGAGAGGCATAGCGATTACAGGCGGAATGGTCAAGAATTATTTGAGAACTCTTGCTGTGTTCCACAAAGACGGAATTCAGAAAATCAAAGAAATCAAAAAATGCTTGGAAACCGATAATTACCCCTTATATACAACCTATGTTCACGCATTAAAAAGTGCCTCTGCAAACATAGGAGCTACCGAAATATCAGAAATTGCAAAGGCATTGGAAACTGCCGGCAATCAAGAAGACATGAAATTTATCAAATCGCACAATGGCAATTTTCTAATAGCTTTGCAAATTCTTTTAGACAATATAAATGCGGTAATTTCTACAAAACAAGAAAGCCCCGTGGATATGGAGGCCTTAAAAAGCAAACTGGTTAAATTAAAAGAAGCAATTGAGGCTTTTGACCTTGATGCTATTGAGGAAGCCACAAAGGATTTGCAGGAATTTACCCAAGTGGCAGACGTAGAAAAAATTTTGCTAAACGTATTGGTAGGCAATCATGAAGATGCCGTGCCCATTATAAATCATTTATTAAAGGAGATAAAATAATGGAACATCGCATTGAAGAATTTGTAAGAGATGAGAAACACTTTATCTATTTTGACCTTTCTGAAATTAAAGGAAATGACGAATATATTGTTTTCATAAAAATAGCTAAAGAGTGCATAGTAAAATACCCACGTCCGGTGCTTACCATTACCAATATCAGGGATGTTTGGTTTGATACGGAAACAAAAGCCATAATGGCAGAATGGATGAAATTCAACGAACCATACGTAAAGTGCGGCACTGTAATAGGTTTTGACATCAAAAGAATGATAGTTAATTCTGTATTCAAACTAAGCGGTAGAACCAATATGGTTTTTGTACCAGATAAGGAGCAGGCAATTGAATGGCTTCTAAAAAATTCCCTTTAATAAATAGCTTTATAGGTTTTTCCACCGCGCTGTTTTTGATAATTCTGATAGCCGGAAGCATTACTTTTATACTTTCCATGCGTCAAATAATCAGAGTAAATAAGGGGCATGAGTTATCTAGAATACTGGAGCTTAAGCGAATAGAATTAGAAGCCTCCATAAATGGTGAAATAGCCGTTATTCTTAAATTGGCAAATGCACCATTCATCAAATACTATTTTGCCGCACCGGATAACCCGGAATTGAAGAAAAACGCTCTTGAAGAAATGGCATCTTATCGCAAAGCTCTTAAAGAATATTCCCTTTTTTGGATAAACGACATAGACAAAATGTTTCACTACGATGGAGGCAAACCATATTTGGTTGATCCGGCGGACCCCGTAAATTATTGGTATAATATGACTCTTTACAATACAAGTGTTTACAATGTCAATATAAATTATAACCCGCAAGTAAGAAAAACCAAGCTTTGGATCAACGCACCGGTTTTCCATACCGATTGGTACTATCCTCTTGGAATGGTAGGAACCGGTATTGAGTTATCTTCATTTATAGATGCGGTATATAAGGATGCCAAAGACGGAATGGATTTTTATCTTGTAAATGATTTGGGAGAAATCACCGCCGCAAAAGATGTTGAGATTGTGGAAAAAAAACAGAAAATCGATGACGAAATGGCCGGTATAACCGATAGTATTTTTGCCAAGATAAAAACTCTTAAACCTTATGAAATAAAAACATTTAGCGTTCCATCTGGAGAAGTTGTCATTGGCACGGTTCCTATATTGAATTGGTACGCCGTTACATTTATGCCAGATACAATAGACGATTATAAAAATCCGTTGACTTCTTTATTCCTTGCAATGCTTGTATTGATATTCATGATATTTATAGTATTTAACATATTTATTTACAGATTTATCGGGTCTTTACGCAGAACAATGAGGTCTCTCAAAGCGGCCTCAAAAGCAAAAAGCGAATTCTTAGCCAAAATGAGCCATGAAATACGCACGCCTATGAACGCAATAGTGGGAATGTCTGAGCTTGCCTTGCGAGAAGAAAAATTAGCCCCGGCAAAAGAGCACGTTCTAACCATTAAACAAGCGAGCGCAAATCTTTTGGCAATAATCAACGATATTTTGGACTTCTCAAAAATTGAAAGCGGAAAGTTAGAAATAATCCCTGCCAATTACCTTTTTTCTTCTCTGGTAAACGATGTTGTAAGCATCATAAGGATGAGGGTTGTGGATTCCAGATTGCGTTTTGTGGTAAACATAGATAGCAACATACCAAACGCTCTTTTTGGGGACGAGATAAGAGTAAGGCAAGTATTGCTGAATATTTTGAGCAATGCTGTAAAATATACCAAAAAAGGATTTATATCTTTTTCCGTAAACGGGAAAATAAAAGAAGAAGGCACGGTTCTTTTAACCATAGATGTAGCAGACAGTGGCAAAGGCATAAGAAATGAAGATATAGGAAAGTTGTTCGGTGATTTTATTCAGGTAGATATGACGGCTAACAAGGGCATTGAGGGCACGGGCCTTGGGCTTGCCATTACAAAAAATCTTGTGTATGCTATGGGCGGGGATATTAGCATTTACTCGGAATACGGCAAAGGCAGCACATTTACCATCACGCTTCCGCAAAAGATAAACTCACCGGAACCTTTGGCATCTGTAGAAAATCCGGAAGAAAAGAGCGTGCTTGTTTATGAACGCCGCCAAATTCATGCAGATTCAATGATTTGCAATATAGACAATCTTGGCGTGAATTGCACAAGGGTTAAAAATAACGAAGAACTTTATGCAAAGCTAAAGACTAAAGACTATTCCTTTATATTTGTCCCTTATGTTTTATTGGAAGATGTAAAAAAAATACTATCGGAACTTGGTTCCAAAATACAGATAGTGGCTCTTACGGGTTTTGGCCATACAATCACAGATAAAGATTTGGGCACTCTGGCAATGCCCGTGCATTCCATATCCGTAGCCAACATATTAAACGGCATATCAGATACTTTTTCTTATAGCGCAAATAGCTATAGATTTAGCAACACATTTATTGCACCAGAAGCAAGGGTTATAATTGTAGATGACATAAGCACCAATTTACAGGTAGCCGAAGGTTTGCTCTTACCTTATAAAATGCACGTTGATTTATGCTTGAGCGGAGCAGAGGCAATTGAAGCGGTAAAAGAAAATAATTATGACTTGGTATTTATGGATCACATGATGCCGGAAATGGATGGCGTAGAAGCGGCAAAACACATAAGAGAACTAGGCGAGCGCTTCCAAAATTTGCCGATTATCGCATTGACTGCCAATGCGGTTTCCGGTGTAAAAGAGATGTTTTTAGCAAATGGGTTCAACGATTTTTTATCAAAGCCCATTGACACGGTTAAATTAAACGGTATTTTGGGAAAGTGGATTTCAAAAGAAAAGCAGAAAAAAGCAGAGGGAGAAATTAATAACGAAGATGATTCAAACATAGTTATAGAAATTGAAGGTGTTGATGTTAAGAAAGGCATAACGCTTACAGGCGGTAGGGTCAAAAATTATCTGAGAACCCTTGCCGTGTTCTATAAAGACGGAATTCAGAAAATAGATCAAATCAAAAAATGTTTGGAAACAGATAATTATCCTTTATATACAACCTACGTTCATGCACTAAAGAGTGCTTCTGCAAACATAGGTGCGAATGAAATATCAGAAACAGCAAAAAATCTGGAAGTTGCCGGCAACCAAGAAGACATGAAATTTATCAAATTGCACAATGCCAAATTCCTAGCAGATTTGCAAATACTTTTAAGCAATATAAGCGCGGCTATTTTAGCAAACCATGAAGATAAACAGGAAGCCGTTGATGTTGATGCAATTAAAAGCAGCTTGTTAAAATTAAAAGGAGCACTCGGCACTCTTGACCTTGACATTATTGATGAAATTGTAAACGATTTGCGAGAATTTACGCAAGTAGCCGAAGTTGATAATATTTTGCAAAATATACTAGTTGGCAACTATGACGGAGCCATATCTAAGATAGATGATTTTAGTATATAGAATACATTGCCAAAACCGCATAAATCGTTTTGGAGAAATTGTCAATAATGCCAACAATATAGATATTGTAGGGGCAGGGTTTGCCTGCCCTATTATGCAACCCGATGCGCATTTGCAACCGCAACCCGGCGTGCATTCGCAAAACGAACAATGGGGACATGCATGGCATGTTATGCAACATGGGTGGCATGGGCAGGCAAACCCTGCCCAATTTTTCGTCCGGGGCACCCAATTTTTCAAAAAATCGCCTATAAACCCTTATTTTACAAGGGGTCTATTTCAAAAAAGCAAAATGTGCGGAAAACAGGAAAGGTTTCGCGCTCAGTCCTGGAGACAACGAACACTAAGCAAGTCGCTCTTATCGGGGATGCCGTAGAGTGCGTAGCCGTTGTCGTAGTTCATGCCCCTGATGTAGGCGTGGCTGCTGCTATCGTACTCGCTAGCACTCCACCAGTAGCCGACGTAGCCAACATTGCTGAAACTGCCACCCGAGTAGCCGCTGCCCGGCAGAGCCGCAAAGCCATGGGTGTCCAAGTTCTCTATGCCACTGTAGGGATTCCAGCCCTCTTTAGCCTTCAAATACTTACCGGCTGTAGTACTATTGTAAGGACTTGACGTGCCGCTCGTGCCGTCAATTTCACGGAGCAATTTATCCCAATCCGCATTGGTAGGCAAATGCCACCCGGAAGGACACACACTCATAGCCGTTGACCAATCGTAAAGCCTTCCGTAAATTGCACAGTTGGCTTCGTCATTACCATAGCATTTACTACCACTTACCTCGCAATTCAAATTCTCTGCCATCCAAGTTTGGGTGCCTATCTTTACCGTTTTAAAATTAGCACCGCAGGTGCTACTACCACCCACACTAGACGAAGAACTTACAGAATTAGAAGAACTGGACGGCGTTGCCGAACTACTGCTGGAAATTCCAGCGGATGAACTAGACAGCGAAGAAGAACTAGGTACTACCGAACTACTGCTGGGAACTACACTTGACGAACTAGACAACAAAGAGAAACTACTTGAACTGCTACTCAAAACAACGCTTGACGAACTAGAAGATACAGATGAACTATACAAAACTGCCGAACTACTGCTACTCTCAATTACATTAGAACCGCTAGGACAGTTATTGCTTGGCATTCCCCCAAGAACACTACAATCATTCAAGGCATAAGGACCCTGATAACAAATTGTACCCACATTGCAATATTCAAAAGTGACGCCTGAAACTGCACTAGAAGAACTCTCCGCTTCGCTAGACGAGGAAGAACTCGCCATAGCCGCTGCCCAATCTTCCGCACTCATGCGGTCTATGGGTTGAACGTCATCCGAGCAGGACAGGAAAAGGGCAACGCCGAGAATGGCGAAAATATGCTTAAAGCGGTTCATAATGAACTCCGGGGTTTAAGGAAAAAGCCTGAATTTATTTGTAAAAAATATGCGAATGCGTATATACTTGTTTCTATGACATACTTATGACAAAGGTCACGGGTGCAAGGCTTGGCCTGCACTGCAA
>LIUI01000133.1:0-1243 GCA_001462235.1 Fibrobacteria bacterium GUT307 | reverse complement strand
GGCTTGGCCTGCACTGCAAGCTCCGGTTGCTGGATTTAGGGTGTTGTACGACATTATTGTAAATATAGATTTTTTTTGGGGAAACGTTAAGTTTTTTTCACTTTTTTTGAACTTTTTCCCCGTTTTTTCCGTCTAAGTATATAGAGGAACCAAAAAAGGAGATTGCCATAATGCAAACGAATGCAGGCGAAACCGCGACCAACCGCAAATACAAAGACAGTGTCTTCACAAAACTCTTCGGAACGCCCGAAAAAGCTCTGGAGCTATACAACGCCATTAGCGGCAAAAACTACCCAGAAAGCACAAAAATCAAAATAGTTACGCTCTCGGATGTCCTATACATGGAACAACTGAACGACATCTCTTTTGTGATTGACGATAGGCTGGTGGTATTGATAGAGCACCAATCGTCAATAAACGAGAATATGCCGCTGAGGATGCTTATGTACATTTCTCGCGAATACGAAAGGCTCACAAACAGCAGGGATTTGTACAAGGAGCATAAAATTAAAATACCGTCCCCGGAATTTGTAGTTTTGTACAACGGCGAAAAGGAGATGGCCGATTTCATGGAAATGAGATTATCCGATTCTTTTGAACTTGGTCAAGGCGTTCCCAATCTTGAGTTGGTAGTTAAGGCTTACAACATCAACAAGGGCAGGAATGCCGAGATGGCGGCAAAGAGTTCGGCTCTTAGCGGCTATGAAGAGTTTGTAGCTGCGGTTAGGGCAAACCAGAAGGCTATGAGTTTGAAGGAAGCGGTTAAGGCTGCGATAAAGAGTTGCGTTAGTAGTAATATATTGGTGGAATTTTTAACGGAGCATGGCTCGGAGGTTGAGAATATGTTGTTGACGGAATGGAATATGGAAACTGCCCTTGAGGTTAGGTATGAGGAAGGCATTGCTACTGGTGTTGAGAAACGAAACGCCTACATAAAAGAACTTTTGAAGCAAGGCCTGAGTAACGAAGAGCTTTTGGAAAGGCTTGACAAAAAAGACTAAGCTCCGGCACACATTTTCATGATGCTTGCGTATTCGGCTTTTTCTTCTTCGGTCTCGTTTTCTGCAAGCCACTCGAACACGTCTTGTTCCTTTGGCGGAAGTCTCTTGTTTATCATTACGACTCCGTAACTCGCTTCACGTTGCTGTTTGTAAAGCTCCCATTCTTCGTGGGTCATTTCAAATTCCATATTTGTTCTCCTTTCGTTAATTCCAAAGGTTATTTAGTCGTCCCTTAAAAACTC
>LIUI01000132.1:22646-24159 GCA_001462235.1 Fibrobacteria bacterium GUT307 | reverse complement strand
GAACGCCGCCGCATTCTCAAAGGGGTAGTGATTTTGGGCGTAGGGCATGGAGCCGCTTTCGAACCAGCAATCAAATACCTCGCTCGTGCGTTTATAAACCTTGCCTTCAAACTTGATTTCAATCTTGTCTGCAAAGTGTTTGTGCAAATCTTTCAACTCAACGCCGCTTAATTTTTTTAACTCCTCTATTGAACCCACGCAGAACATGTCGCCGTCTTCCGAGAGCCACACGGGAATGGGAGTGCCCCAAAAACGGTTGCGGGACAAATTCCAGTCTCGGGCATTCTCCAGCCATTTCCCAAAGCGGCCATTTTTGATATGCTCGGGAACCCATTCAATCTGCTGGTTGCAAAAAAGCATCCATTCCTTCACGCTTTTTATTACACCCCGTGCATTTGCAACTGGGGCATCCAATTTTAAAAACCAAGTACTCAACGCCCTGTACAAAAGCGGAACGCCGGTGCGCCAGCAATGAGGATAGCTGTGAACGATGGTATCGTGCTTGAACACCCGCCCTTGTTCCTTCAAGAATGCTATGATGGATTTGTCCGCATCTTTCGCGCCCGTCCCTTGCCACTGTGATACCTTGTCCGTGAATTTGCCCTCCGCATCAAGAGGGTCAAAAAGCCCCAAACCGATTTTCTGGCCAAGCTGAAAATCCTCCTCGCCAAAAGACGGGGCTATATGAACCGCACCTGTGCCATCTTCCACACTCACAAAATGAGCCGTGTAAATGGTGTAGTGTTTGGCCTGCTCATCGGAGGATGCATATTTGTCTGCGTTTCTGAACAGAGGCTCGTAGTGCAAGCCGGCCAAATCTTTGCCCTTGCATCGGGCGGTGATTTTGGGTTCTTTGAAGTATGCGTTTGCTCTCGCCTCCGCAATCCAAAAGCCGTCTATCAAAACATAATCTATGCTCTTGCCAACAGCAATGGCCAAGTTAGCAGGAAAAGTCCAAGGGGTAGTTGACCAAACCAGAATGCTCTCGCCTTTGCGTTCCGCAAGCGGGAATATAAGTGTTATGCTTGGGTCTTGGCGGTCTTTGTAGCCTTGATTGGTTTCAAAATTGGAAAGCGGCGTAGCAAGGGCAGGGCTGTAAGGCTGAACACGGTAGCCCTTGTAAATCAAGCCTTTATCCCAGCATTGCTTGAACACATTCCAAACGCTTTCCATAAAACCCGTATCCATTGTTTTGTAATCGTTGTCAAAATCCACCCAGCGACCCATTCTGCTGACGGTCTTCCGCCACTCGCCCGTATATTTGAGAACAGCGCCTCTGCAAGCCTCGTTGAAATTATCTATGCCGTATTTATTTATCTCATCCACGCCGGCCAAATTCAACTGGTTTTGGATAATGCTTTCAATAGGCAACCCATGGCAATCCCACCCAAACCGGCGAGGCACGTTGTAGCCTTTCATAGTCCAGTATCGCGGCACAATATCCTTAATAGTGCCGGCCAGCAAATGCCCATAGTGCGGCAGCCCCGTAGCAAAAGGGGGGCCGTCGTAAAAG
>LIUI01000132.1:0-22390 GCA_001462235.1 Fibrobacteria bacterium GUT307 | reverse complement strand
AGGTTCTCGGAATTGCATGTGAGGAAGATAGAAAATCTTTCTACATTCCTCTATATGCTTAAACTCTATCTAATTCTCGTGGCTCTTATGGCTCTTGTGCTGGTTTCTTGTGAAAAAAAAGAAGTTAACAACGAGAAAGCTGTTATGGAAAAATCAGTTGATTCTTATGGGGCTTTGATTGAAAAAGCCAAGAAAACAGAAGCGCTCTTACAAAAACAAGCAGATTCAATTATCCGCAAATCAGATTCTTTAGGAATACCGGGGAATTAACAAAAAGCAACAGAGCTAACCCTTGATTAACCCTGCCGCTTAAGGTGGTTAGAAGAAGTTATTTCTTTTTGCCAGATTTTGCAACTGCACTAGCTTTTAGGCCTGCGCCAACTTTGAAAGTTACCGCTTTAGAGGCTTTCTTTTTGATTTTTTCACCAGTTTGAATATTGCGATATTCACGGGCTGGGCGATCTTTGACTCTAAATGTGCCAAAGCCAATCAATTGTACTTCGCCGTCTTTTTGCAAACCTATCTCAATAGCCTCTATAACGGCATTTACAGCACGTTCAGCGGCAGCTTTGCTTTCTAGGCCAGCTAGCTCTTTTACCTTTTCAACCAGATCGGGTCTTTTCATAAAATCTCCTTTGATATTTGATTTCTTGTACAAATTTAGATTTTTTTTTTAAAAAAAGCAAGGGTTTTTGAAAAAAAAAAGAATAAATTTCTTCTATAAAGAGAATGCGTAGAGCAATTTTTCCGAAGTTGCGCAATAAAGGGTGTTTCCGTGGATGTTTATTGAGGCTCCATTGCCAAAAATTGAGTGCCTTTTGGCTATTTTGCCGGAATTTATGTCTATAGCGGCTACGGAGCCGTCTTGGTCTATCCATATATGCGAGCCATGCAAAACGGGTTGCATATATGCAGAACCCTTGCTGTTGAAGGTCCAGATATGAGTTCCGCTTGGGATTTCGTAAAACGAGAGGGTTTGGTTTGCCCCGCCTATGAGTGCGTAGGTTTTTCCATTGTTTTCCAGCAATTCAAGAGAAACTATCGGAGTGCGTACAGCAAGCGTGCCAAGTTGCCTGAACCCCTCGCTCTCTGAAAATATTTGAACATCGCCATCTTCGGAAGCCACTGCAAACATACCGTTTTTATACTTGAAATAAGCCACTCCTCCTAGCTCCTGCCCAACTTTATGTGCGGCTTGTTTGGAAGAAAGCAACGATATTTTCCCTTGAGAAAACGAATATATTCCGCTCTTCCCTCTAGATAAAAGCACCGGAGCAGAACTAACCTTATTAGACCATTCAAGCCGCATACTAGGCATAAAATATTTTAATACAAAACCGTTTAAAAGCCCTATGTAAATAGAATCTCTACTGCGTAAAAAAGAAAAAGGCATTCCGGTCATTTCAATAGGAACGTTCTTTTGCTCCCTAAGCGAAAATGGCAGGAGCCAGTCCCCGGAGCTTAATATAAGCCAAGGCGGCTCGTTATATCTTACGGTGTATTCCCTATCTTTTGGAAGTGATATTGCCTCACCTTCCTTTCCTGTTTCCAAAGAAAATTTTAAAATGTTCTGAGAACCAAAATCATAAACAAAAAGCCAGTTTGCATCGCTAAACATTTGGGGATAAAGCATCTTAGAAGAAATAGGCAAGTACTTAACCCATTTTGCTCCTACCTTTTCTGCATATTTGGAAAAAATCAACTGAGAAAATTCCGGCTTTCTTGCTCCATAAATAACCGCTCGCTTCCATACGCTATCGCTATTTTCCCGCTCTGCAATGCTATACCAAGCAAACGCATTCCCGCTTTCAAAAGCGAGCAGAGAATCTGAATTTATGTTGTTTGGGAGGGTAAACTTTTGATAATGCCTTGTGTATAAAACTTCTGAACTTCCATTTTGCAAATAAAAAATCACAGAATCGGATTTTGTAATTGCTGTATCGATTTTTCCATCTATTTGATAATCCCATAATTTATTCAAGAGCGTATCGAATACGGATATTCCGCCGTTCTTTTGGTAAGTGCCTATAAGGCCAACTCCGGGTTCAAAAAATATTTCTGCATCGCTTTTTATCGCAGGGCTAATGGGTTGCCCTGAATTTTTATTAAGCAAGCTGATATTTCCGTTTATATCTAAAACGTAAATTTTATCGCCCATGCTTTCAATATCCTGAACCTCTAGGGTAGGTATTCGCCAAGCATAGGTTTTTAGATTTTCGAGATTGAGTTTGTGAAAATAAAGGAAATTTTTGCAATAGAGAAAAATCCCGTCGTAAATCAAAAATACTTTTGCTGGTACATCCGTGTATGGAATGTTTCCTATTTCGGTTCCGTTTTTTTTTGAAACCAAATGCAGGGAATTTTTATTAGGGCAGTTATATACCTCTATGAGAGGCGTGAGTAATTCGCCTTCCTTAACGCAATCCAAATTGGATACCATGCTTTTTTCTTTTTGTATTGGAGAAGATATTTCTTGTGCTATTTTTATTTTTTTTTCTGCTGTTGCCAAAAGTTTTTCCTTTTCTGCAGCCATATACACAAGTGAAACATCTTGCGAATTATTTTTTATAAAAGCGTAATGCTTGGTGGCACTCAGAGTGTCTTGCTTTACCTCTGCAATCTTTGCCAAGTAAAGATGCGCATTCAATTTTTCTCGCATCAAAACATCAGGAAAATTCAAAGCCGAATGCAACAACTCCTGAGCCTGAGCAGTATCTGCTCCAAGCATCAGAATATACGCCGCCTCCTGGATTTTATTATTAGCAGGAGAGGCGAAAACAAGTGAAATGGAGAGTATAAAAAGAATTTTATACATCCAATTTATACCCCATTCCCCTTATCGATAATATAAGCTTAGGATTTTCAGAATCTTCTTCTATTTTTTGCCTTAGCTTCACTATGTAGTTATCTATGGTTCTGGAACTTGAACTGGAATCTATTAGCTGTATGAGTTCTTCCCTCGATATAACCTCACCTCGCCGCTCGCAAAACAGGCGAAGCAATTGAAATTCCCTCACGTTCAAATCAATGGGAACTCCGTTTTTAACCGCTTCGTATTTTTTGAAATCCAAACTGATGCCGCAGAACTGAGCAGATTCGTCTTCGTTCAAAGCCGGAGGCGTTATTTGCAAAGCTAACTTTCTGAAAAAAGCATTGACTCTTGCCAGCAGTTCAAGGGTAGAAAATGGCTTGGTTATGTAATCGTCTGCACCTATGTTCAAGCCCGTAACCTTTGAGGTTTCTTCGCCTTTTGCAGTGAGCATTATTATAACCAAGTTCGGATATTTTTTTCGCAAAATACGGCAAACATCAAAACCGTTTTTCTTGGGCATCATCACGTCCAAGATCACAAGATGTGGCATGAATTCGTCTGCCTTAGATAGAGCTTCCTCACCGTCGCCAGCTACTGCGACTTCGTAATCTTCCATCTCAAGGCATTCTTGCAGGCCAATCCTTATGAATTCCTCGTCTTCAACAACTAGTATTTTATATTGCATACTTACTTTTGCCCAAAATATTTGCGTCCAATGTTGTTATCGCTATCTTTATATTCCACGTAATCAGGAACAAAATCTTTTTGATAAGAGAAAGAGAATTTTGCATTGCAAGTTTTTTCTGAGCGCAGCTCGCCCTCGGAGCCTTTGAACGGAACGTTCGTTGCTTTGTATAGCCCGTTCACAACTTGGTCAACGGAACACCAACCGCCGCCCGCATATTTAGCAAAGGTTGAATCTCCGGTTTTTGAAACCAGTTTGAGCTTGCTCGGCGCAAAAGTTACATTATTGCCAGTAGAGTTCCAAACAGCAATTTCACCTGTGGTGCCGGTTGGGCTTATAGCCAAAATTGGCAAAGCTAAAACATAGCCGTATTTATCTACCATGCGGCTAGCTCTTTGCCCTATTATATCTTCTGCAAAAATTAACCAAGTGCTACGGTTTTTAACACGAATGGCATTAAGGGCTTTTTTCAAATCAGGATTGTTTGGAGCCACTACCTCTGCCTCTAGGAGAGTATATTCGGCGGTTATTTCATTTGTTGCTCCATCTGCGTTTTCAAGAGCCTGCTTTACAATAGTAGCCTCTGCCTTTTTGCGAGCCGCCTCTGCGTTGCCTGCGCCTATGCCGCCTCTCTTGGCTATGCTGAGAGCGCTATCTAGGTTGCGGAAGCCCTGCAAGACGTATTCATATTCAAAACCCCCATTAACTTGCCCAACTCCAATTTCGGATAGAGCTAGCACCACAGAGTCTAGGGTGGCGGTTTTTTTGGTTTTAGGCAGGTTTTTGTGGATTTGCTCCACGTAGGAGCGGATAATATCGTCGCTAGCGTTTTTTTGGGCGGTTTGCTTTGCTGCGCTGGCATAAGCTATTACGAAACTATCGTAAAACCCATCGGAAGTTTTGCCTTTTTGCATGGCAGCGGTGTAAGAATTAACAGCGTTTCTGAACTTCCCGTCTTTGTAATAGGAATCGCCATCGCTCTCATTTTTGCCTTTACAGCCACAAAGGATGGCTACGGAAGCCAGAAAAATGACACTTTTTTTGAACATAATGCACCTCATAGTTGAAGTTGGAATACTACTTTTAATAAAAATAGTTCTTTTTTTTGAAAAAAAAAATATTTTACCATATATAGAGCGTTTTTATGAAAATTCTTGTGATTTGCCCCGAGTGCTACCCTGTTAGCGATAGTCCCTTAGCTAGGGCTGTATTTAGTATTGTTCAAGCTTACCGTAGGCAAGGGGTAGAGGCTTTGAATTTTTCGCCGTTTTTTTCACAATTTGCAAATGAAAATGATTGCCTGCAAGGCCAAAATTTTGTTGAAAAGCTGGGAAATAGGGGATATTCGGTGCTAAAAAGCATTTCTTGCGAGAGCGATCTATTCATACGCTACAACGATTACTTTGACCGACCAGGCATATACAGCAACCCTGGTGAGAAATCCTATAACGATAACCACCTGAGATTTTCTTTCCTTGTATCTGCGGTTCTCAACTACTGCGTAGAGACAGATTTTAAGCCAGATGCAATCCATGTTCACGAATGGGGCGGTATTGCCGGTGCCCTGATAAAAACGGTATATAGCGGGTATTTTGCAAACACCCCGGTTCTGCTAACAGCACACAACATACGCTACGATTACCATTCCAACCCAGACGACATCTCCAAGCTAGGCCTGCCAGCAGAGGGTTTTGACATGGATGGCTACGAGTTCTGGGGAAAGGTGAGTATGCTAAAGGCTGCTATGCTTTACTCAAATAGAATTGTATTCACATCTGCAAGCTATATGGATCAATTGCTTAACACAGATTTGCCGGGCGGTATGCGTGGATTTTTAGAGAGCCACAGGAAGAAGCTCTGTAACATTCAAAGCGGCATAGACTATGACTTGTGGAACATTCCGGGAAATTCTGCGGATTTTAAGAAACAAAAGAAAGATGCTTTGAGGGCGGAACTCGGTTTGGATGTGGATTCTAGCTTGCTCATATATTCGCATTTGGATTCATACTCGGGCTGTTCTGCGCAAATAATATCCACTATTTTAGCAAACCTGCTTAACATGAATTTGCAACTGATAATAGGCATATCGGAAAACAATTCCAATTATTCTTATTTCAATTCCGTGCAAGAAAAACACAAAAACAGAATAGCCCTTCTTCCATTAAGCGAAAATGACGAGGGCTTGTACCAGAGGCTTGTAGCATCGGATATGTTTTTTTCAATCAGTTCTAGCGAACCCTCTTTGGCACTTTTCTTAAAAGCCGCATCTGTAGGCTCAATACAGCTTTCCAACAAACGCACGCAAAAACCTTATGTAAATACAATACCTTTTGACCACGACTCAGAAGAAGCCTCTACAAAAGCAAATGCTTTTCTTTGCGAAGATGCTTCCCCAGACCTTATCCTAGAGCAACTCCGCATAGCAGAATCCGTTTTCCACGAAAAGAAGAGCCTGTGGGCAAAGCTAGTTAGCAACGTAGAGTCCCTAAAAGTATCTTGGGACGACACTGTCAAAAATTATTTACTATTTTTTGAGAGCGATAGTTACTAGGGCCTATAGCTCAGTTGGTTAGAGCAGCGGACTCATAATCCGCTGGTCGTAGGTTCAAGTCCTGCTGGGCCCATTGTAACTTCTCATTTTCCCCGTCCATCCCAATTTTTCTCTCAAAGCATGAACAAAGCCTGAATCTGTAATATGAACAAAGCTAGTTGTATGGTGGCTACGGCAAATTCTGAGTTCCGCTTTTTCGCTTAGCTGTTTGGAAAAATGCCCGTCAAAAACCATTTCTGCGGTGCTTGTTGGGATGCATTTTATTTTGCAAACAGAAGGGGAAGGAATTATCAAGGGCCTCACGGAGAGGCTCATAGGATTAACCGGATTAAGAACAAAAGCCTCTGCCGAAGGGTATATTATGGGACCTCCGGCTGCAAGGTTGTAAGCGGTAGAGCCTGTGGGTGTAGCTATAATTAAACTGTCTGCCCAATATTCTGTTAAGTAGCTGTTATTGAGTTTCACTTCCAAATTTATCATTCTTTCTGGAGCGTGCGCGTGCAAAAAAATTTCGTTGAGCACAGTGCGGTTCAGAATTTTTTTATTTTTAAGATAAACGGAACAGTCTAACATTATGCGTTCTTGAATTTTGAAAGTTCCCTTTGAGAGCGTATCTAAAAGCAATGGGATTTCCTCTATGCCATATTCCGCTAAAAAGCCAATACGCCCTGCATTTATGCCTGCAATGGGAATTTTTTTTCCATAAGCAATGCGAGCCGCAGAAAGCACGGTTCCGTCTCCGCCAACAGCTACGAGAATATCGCATTTCTTTAACTGCTTCTCTGGCGAAAAAATAATTTTGCAACTTTTATTTTTGCCCCAATGCTTTATGGCATCCAATGCTTCCAATAATTTTGGATTCTGTTCTTTGCGTACTACTATGCCAATATTCATAATTTTAAAATCCCCGGATATATTTTCTCTACACATTCAATTCCTATTACTTCTTTTTCGTTTTTTGCTTTTTTATTTAAAACATATAATGCTAAACCTAAGGTTGGAATATTTTTGCAATCAAAATCTCCTGCATTGATTTCATCTTTGCCTCTAAGAATTAAACCGTCTTCGTAAAGGCCTGCTTCTATGCCTGCAATTTTAAGGTTCTCGTAAAGGGTTTCTAAAATCGGTTTGCAATATTCAATTGACCATGAGGGAAGTTTCAATATGGTTTCTTCTTTTGCAAAACAAGCAAGGACTGCAAGCATGGGAATTTCGTCTATGCAGGTGGATAAAATATCCTCGTTCAAACGCCTGCCTATGAGTTCTCTCGCTTTTTTGATTTTCAAATCGCCATATACATTATTTCCCTTTTCGTGCCTAGATGCTATGTCTATATCTGCGTTTAATCTTTTGAATGCTCCAAAAATTCCGGCGTAGCCGGTGTCTAGATTAACCGATTTTACGGTAATGTTTAAGTCTGGAAGTAGGGAAGCGGCAAGAGCTAGGAACGCTGCTTCTGTTACGCTGCCGGCTATGAATCTGTCCCTTGCTAAGAGTGAATGCACAGGGGGAATATTGCAAATCCATTTTCTTTCGTTTTTTATTCCCTGCATCCTTGCCATGCGTCTGGCTAGTTCGTCATTCTCGTCTGGGCCGTCTTGTTTCCATTCCACTTCTACGCCAAAAGTTGCAAGCTCTCTTATTAAAGAATCCTTTATTGCAATTTTTTCTTCGCAGTGAAATGGAACACCGCTCAGCAAAGATTCTATTATTTTTTTATTCCTTTTTTGATAAGGAAAATTATTTCCAATCCATTCCAAACTTAAAGATTTATTGTATTTGAAATTAACGCCCGTGATTTCCCATTGCTCGTTTTTTATTGAAACCTGTGCCCCTATTTCTCTTAAATAATCTGCAAAAGCCGTAATTTCCGGTGTAGCTCTAACCCCGTGAATTAGCGTGTTTCCGTTTGCTAAGGCGGCCAAGAATGCACAGTTGCAAAACTCTTCTTTTTCCGTGTTGATTTCAACGGCTAACTGCACTTATACCTCTGCTTTCTAAAATTTTAATCGCATCGCTTGCATCACTTTCTGCCTTAAATGCCAAAAGCAATGTTCCGCCAATGCCTTCCCTTACTTTCATAAGTTCAATGTCTCTGATATTGATATTTTTTTCTGCAAGAGGATTCAAAGTTTTTAAGATAGAACCAGACTCATCCGGAATATGCACTACAATTTCGTGGAGCGGATAGGCATAGTTTTTCCCCGTTGCCAAGTGTTGCCGTGTTTCATTGCCATGCAAAAAATTATTTTCAAGTTCGCTAAAATTTTCGGCAGCAAGTTCGTTTTTTATTTCAAGTGCTTTTTCTGCGTATGTTTCAAGTGCTTCTTTTACATTTTTTTTATTCGTTTCCAGAATATCCTTCCACATTCCCCAAGAAGAGCCTGCAATTCTGGTCATGTCTCTAAAACCTCTCCCTGCCAAATGCAAATGATTTTTTGCCACGTCTGGGGAAATACCAGCCGCTATTGAAGTGCTTAGGAGCTGTGGAGCGTGGCTTAGCCATGCCATTGCAAAGTCGTGTTCTTCCGGAGCAATGCACACCGGGCGGCTACCTAAAAAAGTCAAAAGTTCATTCAGAGTTTGCGGCAATACATTTAGATTTTTAGGCAGGCAATAAAGCCAGTAAGCGTTTTCAAAAATAGAAGAGTCGCTATGTTCAATGCCTCGTTTTTCAGAACCTGCCATAGGATGGCCGCCAACAAATACAAATGGTTTGGGCAAAGCAAAACCGCTTTTGCAAATTTGCTCCTTTGTGCTTCCTATATCGCTCACTATAACTTCATTGCTCAACAAATTCGCATTGTTTTTTAGAATTTCAATAGTTGATAAAATATGTTTTATAGGCCCGCACAATAAAATCAAATCGGAATTCGGAAGCCAGTTTTGAATATCTGCGTATTCAAAAAATTCATTTGCCATTGAAAGTTCTTTTGCTTTTTGCAAAGTTTCTTTTGAGCTTACCGCCCGAATTACGGTAGGCTGTTCTTCCCTGAGTGCCGCCGCAACCGAACCTGCAAGCAAGCCAAAGCCTACTAGTGTTATGCGTTTAACCACGGCTCTCCATTTTAATTGATTCTTCTATTATCTTTTTGAAAATTTCTTTTACAAACTCATCGCTCATGGGGCCCGGATTTTTTTGCACTACTCTGTTTAAGATGGCTTCTTCCCTTTTGGGGTCTGTTATGGGCAAACCTTGTTCGCGTTTTATTCTTCCTATTTCAAGCACATAGTTTACACGTTCATTCAAAAGCGAAATCAGTTTGTCTTCTATACAATCCAGTTTTTGCCTTAGTGTCTCTATTTCCGGAGTCATAGCGCCTCTAGATTTCAAAATCTGCGACAACTTTAGTTTCTGCAACGCCGTTCTTTACCCATTCTGCAACTTGAACATGCGCAGGATGGTTTTGATAGGCATCCAGATCTTCTTTTGTTTTGAAAGCCGAGTGCAAGCCTACATCGTAGGCAGCTGTGGTATTGTTGAAATTGATGCCGGCTTCTATAGAGATTGCAAATGGCATCACGCTTTTCAAGGCATTTAACCTTTGCACCAAAACCTCTGCATTTTCCTTCCCTGTGCGGTTATCTGCCACAGGCTTCATTTTCCAAAGAACTAGGTGTTTAATCATAAGGGGGAATATAAAAAATTCAAGGGCAATTGCTGCATTTTCCATTGAAAAAATTAGAGAGACGCCGCAATAATTTGCCAAAAGCATAAGTTTTATGCAGTGCTTTTCCCCTATAAGAATCCGGGAGCATCCAAAAAAAATCCTTTACTTTTGGAACTTCTTTTTCCAATGTATCTATCGCTTCTTTGCCGTACAAGATTTTGCCGTCTGCAAGTTCCAGCTTAAAATCCTCTGCTTGTTCACCGAGCGGGATAACTTCTACCTCGCCGCTTAAATGCTTTTGCAATAGCTTGGCAAAAGAGCGGCAAACCGGGCAGTTGGAATCAAAGTAGAGCTTCAAATTCCGGCTGCGTCACGTAATTGTGTAAAACTAGGGTTAGTATTCTTATTTATAGGATGAGTTTGGGGATTTTGCCCGCTCTTTTCTATTCTCTTATTATTTTCTTTGACTCGTTCGCAAGATGGCGGGTGGGTACTGAGTAAATCAGTAAGAGAGGATTTTGAATCTATGCAATTTCCTTGGGCATCGGTTTCAAAACCTCTAGAAAAAAAAGTGCTAAGACCACTTGAAGAAATTCCTATTTTGTTGGTATAATAAAAGCCCATTTCGTCTGCTTCAAGTTCGTTCTCGCGGCTGCCATCCAGAAGCCAGAATTGAGCACCCAGCGTGCCTATTAGCCCACCTATGCCATCTCCCAGAAATATGCTTATTACTGTGCTTGCGCCAACTTGCTTAACCATTCCTTGCCTGCTATGGTGCTTTACTACGTGCCCCACCTCGTGGCCTAAAACACCCATAAGTTCTGATTCGCTTTGAAATTGCTTTAATATTGAAGTATAAAAATAAACATAGCCACCGGGCACAGCAAAGGCATTTACCTGTGTGCTGTTGATTATTTTGAATTCAAAGAAATTGTTTTTTGTGTAACCACTTGGCAAAAGGGCATCCCAATCTTTTTGGTCAATTGCATTTACAATTTCTCTTGCTCTGTCTTGATAATACTGGTAAAAAGCGATTTGTTCTTGGTTGCCAGTTTGTGGTGTAAAAATAGATTCGCCGGGTTGCATTACTTCCGAGTTGCCAGACCTAACAAGGCCATCAAAGTCCTTGCCCATGTTCTTTTCGTCTTCAAGGCTTATTATCAACTCTTCCCAGCTATTAACACAAGCCTGAAAAAGCATAACAAACCCAAGTGAAGCCGCCCAAAAAAGCTTCCATTTATTAGACATATTTTTACCTCTGGGGGTAAATATAGTAAAGTTGGCGTTTAATTTACTATATTACTCTCACAAAAGAAGAGGTATTTATGAGTGCTCCAAAATGGCTTAAATGGACAACGGTTAAACCTGTGGATATGCAGGTTTTGAACGATTTTATGTGTGCAGACCCGTTTTCAATACTGGGCTTGCATCCCATGAGCAAAGGGAATAAAATGAGCGTAAGGGTTTATATATCCGGCGCTAAGGCCATTTCTGGCGAATCTTTGGATAAATCCCGTAAATTTGATTTTGTGAAATTAGGCGACTCAGGCTTTTTTGAGGCGCAAATAGAAGAAAAATTTCAGCACTTCCTATACAGGCTAAATGTAGAACTGCAAAACGGGGTTAAATATTCCGTTCTTGACCCTTACGCATTCCCGCCCGTGCTTACGGATTTTGATTTGCATTTAATGCAATCCGGCGTTCATTACGAACTTTACCGCAAACTTGGAGCAAACCTTGTAGAGGTAGAAGGTATCAAAGGCGTTCTGTTTTCCGTGTGGGCACCTAACGCCCGCGCAGCCTCGGTTATAGGTGATTTTAATTCATGGGACGGGCATAGGCACCAGATGCGTGTCCGTGGAAATAGCGGAATTTGGGAAATATTCATTCCGGAAATAGGAGAAGGCGAACTTTACCGCTTTGAGCTTCACTCCAAAGAAGGCAATATGTACCAAAAAGCAGACCCTATTGCAAAATTCAGCGAGCTTCGCCCGCACACTGCTTCCGTAGTAACGCACCTAGACGGCTACGAATGGGGAGACGACCTTTATATGCGGACTCACAGCGCAACGCAGTTTTTTGGCAGCCCTGTGAATATTTACGAGGTTCATCCGGGTTCTTGGAAACGTGACCCTGAGAACCCTGAGCGTTTTTTGAATTGGGACGAACTTGCAGAAACCTTGATACCCTACGTTGTAGAAATGAGTTATACGCATATTGAATTTATGCCTGTGATGGAACATCCCCTTGACCAATCTTGGGGCTACCAGGTAACAGGCTACTATGCCCCTACCAGCAGGTATGGCACACCAGACCAGTTCCGCCGTTTTGTGGATAAATGCCACCAGAACAACATAGGCGTTATCTTAGATTGGGTGCCTGCGCATTTCCCCAAAGATGGCCATGCGCTTGGGCGTTTTGACGGCAGTGCTTGTTATGAGCATTCGGATTCCAGGCAGGGTGAGCATCCGCATTGGGGAACCTATATTTTCAATTACGGACGCACGGAAGTTGCAAATTTTTTGATTTCAAATGCAATGTATTGGTTGTGTGAATTCCACGTAGATGGCTTGCGTGTGGACGCCGTTGCCAGTATGCTTTACTTGGATTACGGCAGGAACCCGGGGGAATGGATTCCCAACAAAGACGGCGGGAATATAAACTACGATACAATTGAATTCTTAAAGCATTTGAACAGCATAATGGGCAAGCACGCTCCGCATGCAATTTTCATAGCCGAAGAATCCACGAGTTTCCCAAGCATAACCCGCCCACCGGAGCTAGGCGGCCTTGGTTTCCATTACAAATGGAATATGGGTTGGATGAACGACTTTTTAACCTACATAAGCAAAGAACCTATCCACAGAAAATATCACCACCATAACCTTACATTCAGCATGATATACGCTTATTCGGAAAACTTTATTTTAGTGCTTTCTCACGATGAGGTTGTTCACGGAAAGGGCAGTATGCTCAGCAAAATGCCGGGTGATTGTTGGCAGCAATTTGCAAATTTACGTTTAGCTTATGCCTTTATGTATTCACACCCCGGCAAAAAACTTTTGTTTATGGGTAGCGAGTTTGGGCAGGGCAAGGAATGGGAAGAACAGCATTCTCTTGATTGGCATTTGCTTGGTTTTGAAGTTCACAACGGTTTGCACAATATGATGAGAACCCTTGGCTCATTGTACAAATCTGAGCGTGCCCTTTGGGAAATAGACCACCATTGGGACGGCTTTGAATGGATTACCTGCGATGATGTTGATAATTCCGTGCTGAGCTTTTTCCGGCGTTCTAGGGGGGGCGAGATTATTCTATGCGTATTCAATTTTACTCCTGTTCCCAGAACGCCTTACCGTTTAGGCGCTCCAGAAGGCGGCAAATGGCTTGAAATTTTCAACTCAGATTCCCAGCTTTGGGGCGGTAGCAACATGGGCAACGCCGGTGAACGCTGGACAGAAGATATCCCATCTCATGGCAGGCAATTCAGTTTGGAATTGATAGTTCCGCCTTTGGGAGGGATTTATTTGAAGAAGGCGTAAATATGCTCCATTTGGAAATACATCCGCAAACGCCGCAAGCTAGGCACATAAAAACTATAGCCGGTATGCTGCGGAACGATGCATTGCTTCTTTATCCTACGGATTCTGGCTATGCTATTGGGTGTTCTGCGGCTAGTTCAAAGGCTATAAACAAGCTTTATGCGTTGAAAAAGCCCATAAAAAAAGCGTTTATGGCTCTGATTTTGCCGGATATTTCCCAAGCAACGGACTATGCAAAAGTCAGTAATTTTGCCTTTCAAATTTTGAAAAACCATACGCCGGGTCCTTACACATTTATATTGCCGGCAGACCCTCATATTGCCAGAAAACTGGATGTTAATCGCCCGGAAGTGGGAATAAGAATTTCACCGAGCATTTTTCTAAAAACGCTTTTTGAAAATTTTGAACATCCTTTGCTAAGCACTGCCGCAAAAATAGAAGAAAACCAAGCCTTCACAGTGCCAGAAGAATTGAACCTAGTATTCAAAAGCAAAGTAGATATTTTTGCAGATATGGGCGAGGTTTTTATTTACCCCACAAGCATAATAAATCTTGTGAACAATAAAATAGAAATAATCAGAGGGCATTTCCCTTAAACACCATTGCTATCAATTCCCAAGAGAAATTTACTGCGGCATTCTTGGTTTTTGTTTTTAGTAAAATTTCTTTTAACCTTTGAACTTCCGTGCGGTTGAGGGGCTTTTTACCTGCTCCGCTCACTCCCATTTTTCCAAGGGTTTTCAATGCAATAATGGGACTTTCAAAACCCTGCGTGTAAATGCACTCTGCTGTATCTTGCAGTTCAAAACCTGCTTTTTTGAAAATATCCGTTAATTTGCTCAATGAAAAAAATTTTGCCATTGTTTCCAATTCCCTGCCTGTTGCTTTATAATATGCGTCTCGCAGTTCGCAAAGAGTTTTTTCGCCCAAAGCTCCTATGCACAAAATGCCATTTGGCTTTAACCATTTTTTTACCCTTGCGGAGAATTTGGGAAGGTTTGCAAACCATTGAATTACAGCGCTGCAATAAATAACATCGTATTTTGTATCCGGTTCAAAATTTTCTGCGTCGTTCTCAAAAAGCCTCCATTTTATGTTTGAAAAATCGCGCAGTTTTCCCTTGCAAATTTTTAACATCTCATTTGAAATATCAAGGCAATCAAGGCATTTAGGGAAAAGAGTTGCCAAATCAAGGGTTAAATGCCCCGTTCCGCAGCCTACATCCAGCAGCACGGGAGGAGTATCCGGCAAATAATCCAAAGACAAATCAAACAAACCCCGCGCTAGCTCTGCTTGCGGCTCAGAAACGGAATCGTACTCGGGGGCTTTTATGTTGAAGTTGGGCATTTGTTCTTTAACGCATTCAATGCACTGCCGGCTTTGAACCATTCCCACTGGCTTTTGTTATAGGTATGGGTTAAATGAATTTCCTCTTGAGTTCCGTCTGCGTGGTGCAATAAGAGCGTAAATTGGCTACCCGGCTTAAAACTGCTAAGCCCCAAAATGGCTAAAGTATCGCTTTCCAGAATTTTATCGTAATCGTTTTCGTCTGCAAAATGGAGCGCAAGCATTCCTTGCTTTTTCAAATTGGTTTCGTGAATGCGGGCAAAGCTCTTGGCTATTACTGCTACAACTCCCAAAAAGCGCGGCTCCATAGCTGCATGCTCACGGCTTGAACCCTCGCCGTAATTTTCGTCGCCTATAACTATGCTTTGAATTTTTGCTGCCTTGTATGCCTTGGCTGCATCCGGCACACCCATTTCTTTGCCACTCGGTTGAAAACGCACGGTATTTTTTTTGCCGTTAAAAGCATTTGTTGCACCAATCAAAAGATTGCCAGAAATGTTCTCTAAATGCCCACGGTATTTTAGCCACTCGCCGGCTTTTGAAATATGGTCTGTGGTGCATTTGCCCTTTACCTTAATCAAAAGTTTTGCATTTAAAATATCCCTGCCGCTCCAAGGAGCAAATGGCTGCAATATTTGAAGACGGCTGCTTCCTTGCTCTATTGCAATTTCGGTGGAAATATCCCCTGCAGAAA
This sequence comes from Fibrobacteria bacterium GUT307, assembly GCA_001462235.1. Classification (GTDB taxonomy): domain Bacteria; phylum Fibrobacterota; class Fibrobacteria; order Fibrobacterales; family Fibrobacteraceae; genus Fibrimonas. The sequence goes on along the minus strand of LIUI01000132.1, from coordinate 7,148 downwards.
TTTTCACGGAATCTGAGTTAAACACAAAACCGTTTACAGGCAGTTCATCGCCCCAAGGCGGGACTAATTTTTGCTTTTCTCCGTTTTCATTTATCAAAAAATCTGTTTCCGGATTAAAAAGCAGGGAACCGGAAAGCGAGGCAATAACCGCCATTTCCGGGCTTGCCACAAAAGCATGGGTTTGCTCGTTGCCATCTGCTCTGGCAGAGAAATTGCGGTTAAAGGAATGAACTATGCTGTTTTTTTCTCCCTTTTCTGCACCTTCTCTTTTCCACATTCCAATGCAGGGACCGCAAGCATTTGCAAATATCGTTGCGCCAAATTCTGCAAATGAACGCAAAATTCCGTCTCTCTCTGCCGTTGCTTTAACTATCTCGGAACCCGGATTTATGTAAAGCGGGGCTTTTGGCTTTAAGCCCTTTGCCAAAGCATCACGGACAATGGAAATGGCTTTGGATAAATCTTCGTAGCTGGAATTTGTGCAACTGCCTATAAGAGCCGCGCTCACCTCTGCTGTGCTTTCTGCTTCTTTTATGGAAGTTTCCATTTCGTTGATTGCAAAAGAGCGGTCTGGGCTAAAGGGACCGTTGTAATGCGGTTTTAATGTGCTTAAATCAATTTCTACAACCTTATCGAAATATTTTTCTGGCTCAACCTCAACCTCTGCATCGCAACGCAAATAAGAGATTATTTTTTTAGCGGAATCTGCAACCTCTGCTCTCCCTGTTGCCCGCAAATACTTTTCTATTGAAGAGTCAAAACCAAATATGCTGCATGTAGCGCCAACTTCTGCACCCATATTGCAAATGGTGCCCTTGCCCGTTGCAGAAAGTGTTTTTGCACCCTCGCCAAAATATTCTATTATGGAGTCTGTTCCACCAGAAACTTTTAATATACCTGCAAGTTTTAATATAACATCTTTGGGGCTTGCAAAACCGCTCAGAGAACCACGCAGTTTAACGCCTATAATGTTAGGATATTTTAATTCCCACGGCAAACCAACCATAGCATCCACTGCATCTGCGCCACCAACGCCCACAGCGAGCATTCCTAAGCCGCCTGCATTAACGGTATGGCTATCTGTGCCTATTATAAGGCCACCCGGGAAAGCATAATTTTCCAGCACAACTTGGTGGATAATGCCTGCGCCGGGCTTCCAAAAATCAAGCCCGTATTTTTTGCAAACACTTTCCAAAAAAGCATAAACCTCTTTATTTTCTTCATTTGCCTGCGGCAAATCCAAAGCGGCATTTTTGCGTGCCTGAATTAGATGATCGCAATGCACAGAAACCGGGGTTGCCGAGCTTGCCCTCCCGGCTGTTGAGAATTGCAAAAGAGCCATTTGCGCAGTAGCATCTTGCATGGCAACCCTATCCGGATTGAACTCCGCAAAGTCTTTACCGCGAATGTAAACCTTATCTTCGTTCCCGTCTATTAAATGGGCATAGAGAATTTTTTCCGTTAAGGTAAGAGGCCTTCCTAAAATGCCCCTGGCCGCCAAAACTCTGGAAGGAAATTTGGCATAAACATTGTTAACAAAGTCTGAATTGAAAAGCATAGCGGTAATTTAGAAATTTCTACATTACCCGAATGTCAGAACGGATACGGAAAAACAAAAAAGTTGCCATTATTTATAGCATGATGAATTGCAAGGGTGAAATTATTATGGAAGTTTCTCCGGATGCTCCTATTTTTTATTTGCACGGATGCGGCAATAAAAGTATAGTCCCTGGGCTGGAAAGTGCTTTAGAAGGGCATGTTGAAGGGGATGTATTTTCCGTAGAACTGCCTTGCAAAATGGCTTTTGGCCCCTACAACCAAAACCTTGTGATAGAGGTAGCAAAAGAAGAACTTACACCGTTCATAGACGATTTTTGGGTTGGTGACTACATAGAGTCTCTTGACGACGAATACATGGAAGAAATGTCCGAATCAGAAAGGTTTTTTAAGGATATAGAAGAACAGCAAGAACCGCATGGTTATATAATACGCGAAATCCGCAAAAATACGGTAATCCTAGACGGCAACCATCCATACGCCGGAGTAGATTTAATATTCAACGTAAAAGTGGCTTCTGTTAGCGATGCATCAATTATGGAACTGGAAAACGGCTACCCCAAAGAATCCGAAGAATACTACGAAGACGATGATTACGAAGACGACGATTATTGCGGCGACACTCTTCGCTAATTCGCTTTTTATCCTACAACTCTGTTTCTGCCTGTTGCTTTTGCTTCGTAAAGATTATTATCTGCTTGTTTTAGCAGTATTTCCGGGCTGTCTCCGGGCCGTGGCGTAATGCAGGCAAGGCCAATGCTTATAGTTGTTTTTGCTACGTCGTTTCCGGTTAAAAGCGGAAGGTCCATTTCGCGGATTTCTTGCCTGATTTTTTCTGCAAACGAAAGTGCCCATTTGTAATCTGCATTCGGAAGCAAAATCCCAAATTCCTCGCCACCCATGCGAAACGCCAAATCACCGGAACGCCTTAAAAGTTTTTTCAAAACATGAGCAATGGCAATAAGCATTTCATCGCCCTGAATATGCCCGTAATAATCGTTGAATTTCTTGAAATGATCTACGTCAATCATTAAAAAGCATATATTTTCATTTTGATTTGCTGCTTTTGTGAACTCCATATCCAGCGATTCGGAAAAATACCTGCGGTTGTAAAGGTTGGTTAAATGATCGGTAATGCTCAGATGTTCTATTTTTTGCTTGTCCTTGAGTAATTTCTTATGGGTGGATTTTCTGAGCAATTCATAAGCAATTACCAACATCATTTGCCCCAAAAAAACGCATACATAACGTGCAAATTCTGCGGTGCTATGCAGGTTAAAAAAGAATTCTGCTGCAAACATATAGCCAAGATACGTAATGCAAAAAATAAATCCCCATTTGAGTTCCATTACAAAGATAATCATTAAGGGGATTAAAAATGTCCATATAGCCCCGTGCAATCCAATCAAAGGGCTGGTATAGAGCATAGCAAAAAGGACCATTACGCTCAAAATAACCGTGGTTTTTATATAATTAAAGTATTTAATTCCGGTTTCTGTATGGATGGCAATAAAAGAAGTTATGTAAAGAAACGCAAAAGCATAAGCCATAGCTGCATAATACAATGGACATTGCCCATTTAGGAGTAAATATGTAAAGAATGCTATAATGTAAGCAGTTCCCATTGTCATAAGGGTATTTAGGGTTACAACCCTTAGAATACCTTCCCATTTAAAGAAATCTTTAGCAACAGGACCTAAAAAGAACCACGCTAATGCTTTATGTAACATGTGGGAAATGTAGTAAATTTACAACGAAAATAATCCATTTATATATTCCGTTTTATCAAATGGCAATAAATGCTCTATTTTTTCGCCAACGCCTATCCAAAGAATTGGGATTTTTAGCTCACTCGCTATGGAAAGCACAGAGCCGCCTTTTGCCGTGCCGTCTAACTTTGTGACAATTAAGCCGGTAAGTTTGAAATTGTCATGGAATGTTTTAATTTGCTTGATTACATTTTGCCCCGTATTGCCATCTATTACCAGCCATATATCGTGGGGAAAATTCTCGCTCACCTTTTTTACAACCCGCACTGTTTTGTGGAGTTCTTCCATCAAATGGTCTTTGTTGTGCAACCTTCCCGCTGTATCTATAAATACAATATCGCTGTTTCTGGAGATCGCCGCTTGGCAGGCATCGTAAGCTACAGCCGAAGGGTCTGAATTTTCTTGATGTTTAACAAAATCTGCGCCGGAACGCTGCGCCCAGGTTTCCAATTGCTCAATGGCTGCTGCCCTGAAAGTATCTCCTGCGGCAAGCAAAACAGATTTTCCTTCTTGTTTTAGGCGGTGTGCAAGCTTGCCTATGGAGGTTGTTTTGCCGGCTCCGTTTACGCCTATGATTAAAACCACATGAGGCTTGCCCTTCCATTCCAGTTTTGGCGGGTCAATTAGCAGGCGTTCCGCTTCGCTCCTCAAAATTGCGTTGATTTCATTTTGGGTTAAGGATTTGCCAAGCCCGTGTTCCCTTAGGGCATCCGTTAGCAAAAAAGCAGCCTCCACTCCAACATCGGCTTTTATCAAATGCTCTTCTAAATTTTCAAGCATTTCGTCTGTTATTTTGCCAACGCCTGCTATGGATTTTAGTTCGCCAAGCAAGGCTTCACGGGTTTTTGTAAGTCCGGATTTTATTGCAGAGAAGAGAGACATTTTGTTATCCTTGATTTAATAGTGCTTGCAAAGCAGGAATTTATTTCGTAGCCAATTCCGTTCCTGCCAAGATCTTTTGCTGCAAGCAGGGAGGTTCCGCTTCCGCAAAAGGGGTCTAAAATTGTTTCGCCAATATAGGTGTAGGCTTTGATAAAGCGGTAGGGGAGTTCGTAGGGGAAGGGTGCTATATGTTCTCTGCCATCACCGCTTTTTTCGGGCTTCATAAGCCATACATCGCTGTTTTTTATTGAAAGCCAAAAGTCTTTGTCTATTTTTGATTTCTCTTTTATTTCTTTTGTTAAATGAGCATATTTGTTGAATTTTTGAGTGTTCGGTTTTTCAAATTCCAAAATTGCTTCGTGCATATTGTTGATTAAAATTCCACCCGGGTAAGGATAGGTTCCAAAGTGTGCTCTTACGCCGTTTGTTTTGTGCCATATAATATCACGCTTAAAAATAAAACCTGCACTTTCGCACAAATCAACGCTTTTGCCAACCAAATTCAATGTTCTAAAAGTGTTATTATATTTAACCGGCAAGTTCATAATATTCAAAAAAAACTTTCTGCCCGGTTGCAAAACTCTAAAAACTTCTTTCCAAACTTTTCCTATTTCGCAAAACCATTTGTCTATATCATGTATGTTGCCCAAATCATTTTTCAGTGCCTTGCCGGAGTACATTTTTGCGTTAAAATACGGTGGGGAAGTAACCGCCAAATGAACGCTGCAGTCGCTTAATTCTTTCATGTATTGCGAACTTTCAAAAAATATTTTTTGCGATGTGTTATTTGATTTTAACTCTAAATTTTTCTTTTTATTTCCATCTTTTTTAACAATTTTTATATCTTTTATATCTATGCGGTACTGCCCGCTGGCAGATTGAACAGCGCGGATCTTTCCTTGTTTAATTAGGTTTTGAACATCCCGAACTTTAATACCTAGATGAGATGCAACTTCGGTGGTAGATAACACATCACACCACGCTTTTCACTTCATCAACAATGCCGTATTCTTTGGCTTGCTGTGCACTCATAAAATTGTCGCGGTCTGTGTCGCGTTCAAGTTCTTCTTTGGATTTGCCGGTATGTTCGCTGAAAATTCCGTTGAGCACATCGCGAATGCGGAGCATTTCTTCTGCTTGTATTGCAAGGTCGCTAGCTGGGGCAACAAACTCGCCGGAAATTAGCGGTTGGTGAATCATTATTCGGGCGTTGGGCCATGCATAGCGCCTGCCTTTTGCCCCTGCGCACAAAAGCACCGCACCAAAAGAAGCAGCTTGCCCTGCACAGATTGTAACTATATTGCTCTTTAGCGATTTCATGCAATCGTAAATGGAAAGCCCGCTGGAAATGGCTCCGCCCGGGCTATTTATAAAAAAGTAAATATCTTCGTTAGAAAGCGAGTCCAGATAAAGAAACTGCTTTACCAATCTTTCTGCACTGGAATCTTCTACCGGTCCCCATAAAAATACGCGTCTATTTTTTGCAAGCGCATATTCCGCTTCTTTAAGAAAATCCTTTTTTTCCTCTTTCTCTTCTTTGCAAGCCATTGTATTCTCCAAAATTTGAATTAAATATAGAAATCTTACCTTTTCAAGCCAAACTTCCGCTTAGCCTCGGCTAAAGGCACACCTGATTCCAAGAGTGCGAATAACTTTTTAACGCCACGCCTTTCACCAATGGCAACACCTTCTTTCTTAGCATACTCAATGGTATTGTTGTAGTCACTCAAATACTTCATATTGGCCTCATAGTCTCGAAGTTCACTATTTGTGAAATTAGAAATTTTTGCAATCTCAAATACGGGTCTAAACAGCTTATTGTTGAGCCGTGGCGGAATTTTGTTCAGCTTGTGCAGATTCTTGAACAAATATAGCCACAGGTCGCTGGTGGATTTGCATTGCTCCAAGGACTTCTTGAACCTAGGGAGGATTGCAAGAGCTATGTGAATGTGATGGTAGCGTTTATCGGGATGCTTCTTGATTTTGAAAAGCCCAATGTGCTCAACAATATCACCTCTAAGACCCTTGGGTTCAGGCTCGTAGTTTAGGAAACTAAGAGAGTAAATCCTGGGATAGTCAAATTTGTACTTCCTGCCCTTTTTGACAAGGTTTGTAATTGTTTGGCTTATGTAAAAGAGCAGCCTGCCTAAAAAATGGTCTTGCTTGGAAATCTGCACCTCTATAATGAACCTATTTCCGTTGCTGTCTGTGCAATGCAGATCAAATATAGCTGCTCTTTGCTTTCTTGTTTTGTTGATTTGCTCATTTGGCAGCAGAAATACATCCACAATCTTTGCCTGCAGATGCTTTCTGAGGAAAGCCTCTATCAAGGCAATGAGCAAATTTTTGTGCTGCTCCGCGGCAAAGACTTTTTTGAAAGTAAAGTCAATGAAGAGCGGAGCGAATCTTGTCGCAGTAATGGGCATAAAGCCTCCTATTCTAGAATGTCATATAAAAAAAGGCTCCGGGGCGACGTGAAAGGAATCAAAGGTATATTCCCCAAAGTTAGGTGGTAATGTAGAAAATAACACAGATAGAAAATAATCCCTTGACAAGCCCTTTTTATTTTTCTATATTTGTGTTCATGATGTTATATAACGCCCCAAATACGGCAACCGGAGCTTTCAGTGCAGGCCAAGCCTTGCACCTGTGAACGAAATGCCGGGAATGTCATCAAAACAAGTATATGCTCATTCAAATTTCCCCCATATTTAAGCCCATTTAGCCCAGAAAATGACAAGAAATTCACAAAGAGATTGCAATTCTGTGAGAAATTAGTTACAAATTCCCCTAAGAACGGAGGTTCACTATGAAAACTAAAGGTTTTCTATTGGCGGTTGCTTTTACAACCATGGCATTCACATTTTCCTGCTCTTCGGACGATGGCGAGTCTTCATCTAGCGGTGGTGGCGGCGGTTGAACCGGCCCATAAAAAAAGTA
>LIUI01000131.1 GCA_001462235.1 Fibrobacteria bacterium GUT307 | reverse complement strand
TTACACCATCATTATCAGGATTTGAAATTATTTGTAAAATTTGCTCAAAAGAAATTCCATAAACTTTATCAAAGAAAACCTGAAAATAAAAATGCGGTACATTAAAAGTTTCAATCCACTTGTAAACCACCTTAATATCTTCTACTTTTGGTGTAATGGAAAGATAATCTCGTTTTTGTATTTCTTTTATTGCTGATTTTAATTGCTTAAATAGTTCATTCAATTGAATTAAACGATCATTAGATCGCCAGCCAGGAACTTTAAAATCAGTGACATTCAGCGTTTTTTCTTTTATGTTATTTAACAAATCAATGTAATTTTCTCGTGAAGGATGTGATAAAACATCTTTATATTCGGCGAGAATTTTCTCTTTGGTTTCCAGTGCGATTTTGGTAAATTTTTCTGTTCTAATTAACATTGCTTCTTCATAACGATCTATTAAAAATGCACTTGAGCGCACTTCAATGCCTGCAACGGCTTTTTTGACATAATCAGTAATTTGTTCGTGCGGAATACAGCTAATATCAAAGCCTAATTTGGGGTCAAAATTAGATTTTTTAAAAATCAACAAATCAGGACGCTTTCCAATAGCCTCTAATTCCTTTTGAAATTCTCGATAAAAAGAATCAAAACCGTCTTCTCCGGCTACTAAATCATCAGATTTCCCATACTTTACGGCAACAAACTCTTTAGAAGTTTCATTTACAGCTCGAATAATGAGATTTTCAGCCCAATCGCCTTGCTCTTTGTTTGTTATGAAATTAGATGAGGCTTGGGTAGGCGTACGAGCAAAATCTCTTGGTTGAGAAAAATCAACCAATTCGACAGGCATTTTTTTTGCTAGCTCTTTGACTTTTTCGAAGTACATCATATTAATCTTGAGTAATATAGTAAATTTGCCCTGCCACCCTAGCTTCCATCATATAAAGTTTCTTGCTCCAAGGCTTTTTGGTAATATCTGCCGACAATCCTGAATTGTTTTTGAAGCATATTTCTAAATTGCCACATATGTTACTTTACTCCCCCTCTTTCTTTATAGTAGCAGCGTAAACACTGTTGAGAAGACCGAAAACTGCGGAAAGCGTGAACAGGACTTCTATCCCCGTCACCTTCCAAATCCATCCACCCATCAACGCAATAAAAATACTGATGACGTGGTTCACCGAAATACCCGTGGACAGCGTAGCAGTAATTTCTTCCTGATTCGATGCGATACGCTGAACATAAACATTGCTCGCCATACTTGCGATTGATATAATGGAATCAAGCACGAAGTTGGCACAAACTACAATGAATGCAATCCCCACCGGAAACAGCCTGTGTGCGAAACCGTAGAAGAGGCACACCACAATGAGAATAAGCGTATCCGCCACCATGACGGCCTTATACCCTACTTTATCTATAATCCTGCCGATAAGCGGGCTGCCGAGCATTCCGAAAACGGCGCAAACTGCGTAAAGTATGGACATTATCGATGGATCGGCACCATATTGGATAATCAGCACGTATGGGGCGAATGTGAGGAATATCTGTTTCCGTGCACCGTAAAAAACTTCCAGCATATAGAACTTGGAAAATTTTTTGGCAAAATAGAAGCGACGCCTCTGCGATTTGAGGGTAGTCTCCCGCAACGCCGCAGCAACGAGCGCCGCAGTGACCATCAGGGCAGCAGAGACACCAAAGACTATCCTGTACCCGATAATGTCGTTTTTTTCAAAACCCATTCTGCCGAGCAGGAAAAATATCCCCGTTACAAGGATAAAACCCGCGATATTGCCGAGTTGGTTGATGGAACCGCTTATTCCCAAAGACGCCCCCACCTTATCTCGCTTCGCCAAGTCCATGGCTATGGTAGCTTTTACTGGCATGATAATGTGTTCACCCACGCTGAAAATAACCATGAATATTACAACAAATACTTTCGTCATAAAAAACGGGCTGCTGGCGGTAAGCAAAAGCCCGGCAACCCCGCCCACCACAAACGCAGTGCCTATCTTGAAAATTTTGCTGTCGGCAAATCTGTACATCAGTGCCAAAATAAGTATGAGCAAAAGTCCGGGCATCTCCCTGAAAAACTCAACAATCCCACGCTCAAAAGGGGAAATGTGAATAATCTCAGCAAGGTAATTATCCTGAATTCCACGGTAAAGCCCGTAAGACACCCCAAAAAGGACAAGCACGCTAAGAAAACGACCTACCTTGGCATCTGGACGGTAAATGCGATCTAAAAAATGGGGGCGTATCATTGTTTTATTTAAAATAATGCCCTGCAATGCCTATCAATGTACCCAAAATGGCAGCCATTGTTAGAATAATCGGTACGGCTTTCTTATCATTCGACGCAACAATGAATACCACAGGTAAGGCAAGAGCCACAGAAATCAAACTACCCTGCAACCACCATACAATATGCGGTAAGTCAATATTTACAATGATAATTGATACGAAAAAGTATTGCAGAAAAGCAGAAATGGTGGCTCGCTTGTCCAATTTCTGAATTACCATCGGAACAATGTCAACAATTCCTGCTGCAATTCCGATTATAGCGGATAATAATAACGTATCCATAACAATCTCCTTTGGCGAGCAATATACAAAAATATCAAGTTTTTACTACCCCTCCCAACTCTCCGCAAAAGTAATAACATACCCATTATTATCCTTTACCGCAAACTCATTTGCTCCGTAAAAAGTGGTATGCACATCGCAGAGAACATCGCATTTGCCATTCATTCCCACGCAAATTTTAATTGTTCAACTTGAGGCTTTGTTTTGGTCTCGTGGTTGTGTTTGCTAAAAGTAGAAATATCAAAATTACAAACGAGAGCCTCAACTACTTCTCTGCGATTTTCAATATTTCCGCCATTGTGATAAAAATGGTCCTTTATCAGAATATTAAGATATAAAATTCACAACCAAGCTGCACATTATTTCTTTTTCTTGAGGTTTTGACAAAGCAATCATTAAAGTTGTTGCTGCTAAAGCATTGTTATCTATTAATAGCTGTCCGTCTTTGCTTTTCAATGCCTTATTCTTGTCTAAAAAATATACAAACAGGCCTGCGGCTATCCTTTTGTTTCCATCTGTGAAGGAATGATTTTTTACAACTAAATAAAGCAAATTCGCCGCTTTTTCTTGAATGCTCGGATAAAGTTCTTTGCCGTCAAAAGTTTGATAAATCATTCCCAATGAGCTTTTAAACGAATTGTCTTTTTCTCGCCCGAATAAAGAACTTTCCTTGCCGATTTTCATTGAGTCAATAAGTTTGCGAGCCTCTTTGTGCCCAACGCCGAAATTGAACGCCTCTAATGGATTTTACCCTGTAACCGACAGATATTATTGTGTCTAAATTGTAAAATTTTGTATTATAGTTTTTTCCATCTTTGGCAGTTGTCAAGAAATCCTTTACAACTGAATTTTTTTCCAATTCGCCTTCGGCAAAGGCATTGTTTATATGCAAGCTTACATTTTGCTTTGTTGTTTTCAATAACTCCGCTATCTGGGCTTGGCTAAGCCATACAGAATCGTCTTCCAAATGAACATCTATTTTTACAAGTCCATCTTCGGATTGATAAATAGCAATCTTGTTTTCCATATAGGAGAATATAAGAAATTCACCTTGCCATACCCTCAACCACGGTCATCTGCCGTTTTCCGTCAATCTCTACGGTTATTTCCATGGTATATTTTTCACCGTCGCCCACGCGAAAAGTCATCTCTGGTTTATAGTCTCCATATCTGCTATAAAAAGGCAAATCACCGTAATAGTTTTCTCCAATATATGGACTATAAAAAAGCACATTGTCAAAACGTGTCGTTAGTCCTTCACGCACCGCACGGATAATTTATCTTCCAATACATTATCAGTTTTTAATACATTGCAAGTTTTGGAC
>LIUI01000130.1 GCA_001462235.1 Fibrobacteria bacterium GUT307 | reverse complement strand
GGAGTGATTTTTTGACCCCCAAACACAACGTGCCTCAGAGCCTCTGTAAGAGGCTCTAGCGGGAAGCGTTATTTTGCGAAAATGGGGCATTTGGGGGAATATAGAAATTTTTTTGGGGATTTGCCGCGAATGCTCCCCGGATTTCGCCTATTTGTTTTTTATTTTTAACACATTCTTTTCATCGCTTTTCAATTTGCGTTCTACTTTCTTTATATCATCAGCAGGTGGCAATTGTTCAGGAACAATACCTCGTTTCAACAGCATTTTTCTTACTGCCGAGTTGTTATCAATATGTTCTATTTCTATGGGTTTTACTCCCTGCAAGTTCTTTGTCTGCACGTTAACAGATGTCATTTCTGCTGCTAAATCTTTTGCTTTTATGCTTACTGTCGGCAAAAAATCAGCGACAGGGCGATTATCTGAAATACCTAATTTTCGTTTTAGCATAGCCGTGTTCAATAGAAATAGAGCTTGGTCACCTTTAGAACGTATAATTGCAAAATCTTTATCATTTACACCTCTTTCGTATAAAGCACCTGATAATTTTTTCTCTGTCTCCGTCAATTTAGCACGGGCTTTTACTCGTTCATAATCCAAAATTCGTTGCTCTACGATTTCTGCACGTCTGGTTTGAACGGCAAAATAATTTTGGGCAAAAGCAATCTGCTCCTTTCGGCTATCACCGTTTTGTGCTATCAGATAACAGGCGTAACGTGTGAGGAGAGTATCTTCTATCTCTTTTTTAGCGCTTGAGCCTATCTCGACCATTTTCCTGACGTCAGGAAAATGGTCACTGATTTTTTCTCCTGCATTAATGCAAGATTCTTTTGCTTTATCAATTACTTTTGAAAAATTTTCCCATTTGGAATATCCCAATAAGTTTTGTAATTCTCTTGCACTCCAACATTCCACGCCTTCCAATTCGGATGAAGCCTGTTCGAATTGTGCAAACAATGTTTTGATTTCTTCGGATTTCATATTATTGTCTCCTTATTTTTGCGAATGATGGTCTTTCTATCGAATTGGGAATATAGTAAATATTAGCCTATTTCCAAAGTTTTGCCAAATAAATCTGTTCCGTTTGTCCGGGTGTGGGGATTAAAATAGCGTTGGCTTTTAATAATTTCAAATCCATAAGAGTTGAATAACCAGGACGGCAAAGAATTGTACGGCTGGTTAAAATCTTTTCTCGCAAATCTGCGGCAGATAAATGATTGAAAATCGGAAAGGGCAAATCCGGGGTTTCCGTTTCATTTGGAAGCCCGCGAACCATGCAGTTATTGCCGGGGGTTTCGGTTAAAAATTTAATCGCATATTTTTCAAAAAAACTTCGTTGCGGCTCCGGTCCGGAGATTAGGGCTAGTGTGTCTATGGTTTTTAGTTGGGAGTTTTTAGTTGAGAGTTGAGAGTTTGCTAGGCGAGATTGAGGGCCTATGTATTTTATTTTTTTGTCCTTGTAAGATGGGTGGCTCAGTTTGCCGGCTAATCCCGGAAATTCTTTGTAATCAGGGACCCATATTTCGTCAAAATTTTTCATTATGCTTTTATGCCAAGCCTCTCCGATTTTTTCAAAAAAAGTAAATGGTTGCGGAAAGGCTATTCGCAGTTGATGTGTAATATAAATTGATTTTATTTTTTTATTGTAAAACCCAAAACGATTATCGCTGATTATTTGAGTGAATTTTTGCCTTTCGCATAAATCGGCAAGCCATTTATTTTCCTCTTTCATTATTTTTTTTATATGCGGCATTTGACAAAAAATCCAAAAAGGCATTTGCCAGCCGCGTTCCGGATATTTTATATTGTAGGCAGGTGCCTCGTGCCATATTAAATTTGGGAATTCTTGAGCGAAAAAATTTTTGTGAGCTATTGCGCTTGCTATTTCAACTTCCATGCCTTGCTCTAAATGTGAGCGTATAATCGGCACGCACCTAGTTGCGTGACCTAAGCCCCAGTCCAGCGGCGATACCACTATTTTTTCGCTCATTCGCCTTCTAAAATAGAATTAAATTCAGCCTTTAATTCCGCATTATTGGGATACAATTCTAAAATTTTTTGAATAGTCTGTTTTGCTTCGCTAGTTCGCTTTTTTTGAACATACTCATACACTATGTTTTGCAAACCGTAAAGTGCCTCGTTGTTTCCACGCCGCCCTGCAAGCAAATAAGCCGTTTCTGCTCTGTCTAGCCATTCCATTTCAAAAGCCAAATTTCCTAAAAATATAGCGGCATCGGTAAAATTGGCATCCATTTGCATAATTTGATTGAGAACATCCATCGCAAGATAGGGCTTTTGGTCTTCTGCCAAACAATCTGCTAGTTTGTAAAGCAATTCCTTGTCGTTTGGTTTAATGGCAAGTGCTTCTCTGTAAGCAGCTACGCTCTCGGAAAAATTTTTATTCAATCGGTAAATATCGCCTAGGTACACAAGAAAATCCGTCTCTTCGGGATTTTTTGCATATCCTGCTCTAACCAAATTAGCCGCCGCTTCAAATTCCTCCATTGCAATATGCACTTCGCTTTGCTGATAAACAAGAGAAACATCGGTAGAATCAATTTGCCTCGCTTTTTCAAGTGCTTGCAATGCACCTACATTGTCACCGGTTTTTTGATAAGCCTCTGCAAGGTAAATCCAAGCAGAAGCGTTGTCTGGGTCTAGACTTAACGCTCTGCGATACACGGCAATGCTCTCTGCATATTCGCCAATTCTATAAAGCACAGCCGCCAAATTTGCAAGGGCAGGCGCAAATTCACCATTTGAAAAATTCACCGCCTTGCGATATGCCGCCGCTGCTTCCGGAAATTTATTGATTTGAAAAAGGCTGTTAGCTGTGTTAAAACTCGTTGCAATGGGATTTGCACCCCTTTCTTCTGCTTTGCGATACAGCAAAATTGCCTGTGCATAACGGCCGCTATTATATAATGAATTCGCTTGGCCTAAAATTTGGTCTGCAGATTGAGTTTGCGAAAAAGCAAATGCCTGAATAAAAATTAGAATGCAAAAAATGATTTTCCCCATATCTATTCCCTAAATTTAATCTCAAAAGGTTGTTCCAATCCGCAAAAAGAAACCGCTGCCCCACCCTTTTTAGCAGGAGCAAATTGCATTCCCATTATAGCATCTTTGCCGGCATTTGCCAAGCCCTTACCCGTAGGCGTTTCTTCTATTATGCGAATATCATAAGGTTTTCCGCTTGTGCTAACACAAAAAGAAACTCTAAGGCTTGCGTTTATTTCACCGTCTCTTATCGCTTGCGGCGGCTGAAATCTCGTGGAGCTTTTTAATACCGGTTTTTCGTCCACATCTCCGCTGCCCATATTTCCCGTTCCGCTTTTCATTGCAACAAGTTCGTTTGGCACAATGGCTCCCCCACTCCCGCCCACAACATCCAAATTCATGGCAAATCTTGGGCCGGCCTTTGGTGTTCTGCTATTTGTATTTTGCCTGTTCGGTTTGCGAGTTGTTTCTTTTGGTTTGGGCGGTTCCGGCGGTTTTTCTTGATTTAGCGTTTTAATTTCTGTTTTTGTGTAAGTTCTTTCTGTTCTAAAATTCCCTTTAATAAGCATATTCAAAATTGGAATTGAAAAAATCAAAAAAATGCTTGTTATCACAGCGATTACAAGGATTATAAGTCTTAGGAGTTTTTTTTTATTCATCAAATTCCAATCCAAAAATCCTAATTTCAGAAATTGCAAAATGTTTTTCTGATTCGTTATACACGCTTTTCAATATAAAACTCAGTTCGGTAACTTCCACAGGTATCCAAGTTACATACTGATAGTCCATTTTATCTGCCAAAGAAATTGTTCTTATATCGGTTTGCCTTGAAGCATCTTGGTAATGAATTGTAATTTCTTTTGGCCTGCTGTGTTTTTGGAAATTTTCTTTATTGCTCTGGTCTCCTATTGCTATGCCCAAATTGTATATCACTGTAGGCTTGGAAAACCTTATGGTTAATAGCTTGCCTTCGCTTGCCTTTGCCGCTTCTCTGGTTATAATCCAAGCTGTGCTTTTATTTTTATCAAAAAGCAGCGAGTCTATATCCTTTGCTTTTTCCGGTTGAACTTTATTCTCTATTGTCCATGATTTTGAAGGGATTAGATAATTGATTGAAGGCGGGCTTTTGGGAACCTCTTTGAAAGTCAAAAGAATTATCAGCGAAATCAGCAGAATAGGCAAAATGCACAAAATCAAAAATATTACGCGTTCCGCTTTTGAGAGCTTGTTCACAATAGCGGTATTTTTTTTGTCTGTGCCATGAACATCAACTGTTCTCAATTCCCTTACAAATTCGGCAAAGTTTGCATAACGATCATCTACTTTTTTTTCAAGGCATTTGTTGATTACACTTTCCAAGTCTGGTGGAACATCGGCTCTTTTTAAGCGTGCGGGTTTTTCTTTTAAGTGCTTGTTCAAAATTGCAAGAGAAGCACCGCCGCAAAAAGGAGGGTCCCCGGAGAGCATTTCGTAAAAAACTATTCCCAAACTGTAAATATCGCTTTGCAGGGTTACATTTTTGCCCAGACATTGCTCCGGAGACATATATTCCGGCGTTCCCATTGTCATGCCTGTGCCTGTGAGCCTTTGGGAACCTGGCCCCAGAGAAATTCCAAAATCTATTACGCAAGGTTCGGAATTTTCCATTATCATTATGTTAGATGGCTTTATATCCCTATGTATAACGCCCCGTTTATGCGCATGTTCCAAGCCGCTTGCTACTTTGTCTGCTATGTATGTGGCAGTTTTTACATCCAAAGTTTTTTTTCTTTTTATCATATCGGAGAGCGACTCTCCATTTACGAATGTCATTGCTATGAATATTTTATCATCTTGGGTTCCAATATCAAAAATACTCACCAGATTTTGGTGATTGAGTTCTTTCATAGCCTGAGCTTCGCTATAAAAGCGTTTTTCCGCTTCCATATCGCCCATGGTGTCCAAAACTTTTAGAGCGACTGTCCTATCTAGCTTTATTTGCCTAGCTTTATACACGTGGCTTCCCATGCCGCCTTTTCCTAGCAAGCCGAGAAGCTCGTAATCTGTGTTAAAAGCCCTTGGGAAAGTTTCGCTCATTGTTTTTCCGACTAATCACGCATCCGTGGAATACACCTTTTCTGCGTAAAGAGCCGTGGCACACATATATTCCCGGTTCATCTTAGCGATAAATTCAACGGAAATTCCTTTTGGGCACGCTGCTTCGCACTCGTAAAGATTTGTGCAATTTCCAAAACCTTCTTTGTCCATTTGCTCAACCATAGCCAAAACACGTTTTTGCTTTTCTGGTTTGCCTTGGGGCAAATAAGATAGATGGCTTACCTTTGCAGAAACAAAGAGCATGGCAGAGGCATTTTTGCAAGCCGCAACGCAGGCACCGCAACCTATGCAGGCAGCAGCATCAAAGGCACGGTCTGAATCTATCTTTGGAACAGGAAGCGTACTTGCAGGGGGCGCATTGCCCGTGCTAATGCTCACAAAGCCACCCGCTTGTATAATGCGGTCAAAAGCGCTTCTATCCACCGCGCAATCCCTTATTACAGGGAACGCAGCAGAACGCCAAGGCTCCACGACTATGGTATCACCGTCTTTGAACTTGCGCATGTGAAGCTGGCAAGTTGTAATAAGGTTATCCGGGCCATGAGGCAGGCCGTTAATCACAAGCGAACACATACCGCAAATTCCTTCGCGGCAATCGTGGTCAAAAGAAAAGCCCTCTTTGCCTTCTTTCATGAGCTGCTCGTTCATAACATCCAACATTTCCAAAAAAGACATATCCGGAGAAATACCGGATAGCTTAATAGTTTCAAAAGTTCCCCTTGCTTGGGTGTCTTTTTGCCGCCACACCTTTATGGTGAGATTCATATTTTGCTCGCTCATTTGTAACTCCTTGTCATAAGGTGTACACTCTCAAATTCCAAATTTTCCTTGCTGAGTTCATGCGCTTTGTTATCGCCTTTCCATTCCCAAGCAGCAACGTGGCAGAACTTTTCGTCATCACGCTTTGCCTCGTTATCTGGGGTTTGGTGTTCCTCGCGGAAATGACCGCCGCAAGATTCTTCCCTGTAAAGGGCATCTCTTGCCAATAGTTCGCCGAATTCCAAGAAATCTGCAACACGCATGGCATTTTCCAAATTCTGGTTAAAAGAACCGTTGCCGCCTAGAACCTTTACATTTTTCCAGAATTCCTCACGCAGGCTAGGTATCGCAGAAATCGCTTTTTCAAGACCTTGCTTATTGCGTCCCATTCCAACATTTTCCCAAGTGATGTGCCCAAGTTCCCTATGGAACTCGGTAACTGTTTTTTTGCCGTTAATGGAAAGCAAGCGATCTATTACTGCTTTTGATTCCTTTGTGGCATTCACAAATTCAACTTGGCTGGAATCTACCTTTTCCAATTTGGTGCCGGCAAAATAGCCGCCTATGGTATAGGGAATTACAAAGTAGCCGTCTGCAAGGCCCTGCATAAGAGCAGAAGCACCCAAACGATTTGCGCCGTGGTCTGAGAAATTTGCCTCTCCCAAAACAAATAGCCCCGGAATGTTGCTTTGCAAATTGTAGTCAACCCACAAACCACCCATTGTGTAATGAGAAGCCGGATAAATTCGCATCGGGGTTTTGTAGGGGTTTTCGTCTGTGATCTTTTCGTACATTTGGAAAAGATTTCCGTATTTTGCACTTACTACTGTTTCGCCTATGCGTTTGATGGAATCTGCAAAATCCAGATACACAGCCCGCTTGGAAGTTCCAACGCCAAGGCCATCATCGCAAACCCTTTTTGCATTGCGGCTTGCAACATCGCGAGGCACAAGATTTCCAAAGCTGGGATATTTTTCTTCCAAATAATAGTAACGTTCCGCTTCCGGAATATCGCTAGGTTTGCGAGGATCTCCGCTTTGGCGGGGAACCCATACGCGGCCATCGTTGCGCAGAGACTCAGACATAAGGGTGAGTTTGCTTTGGTGGTCACCTGTTACCGGAATACAAGTAGGATGAATTTGCGTGTAGCAGGGATTTGCAAACAAGGCACCTTTTTTGTGGGCACGCCATGCGGCTCCTACATTAGAACCTTTTGCATTTGTAGAGAGATAGAACACATTTCCATAGCCGCCGGTTGCAAGGCAAACAGCATCTGCTTCATGGCATTCCAACTCACCTGTAATTAAATTGCGAACCACAATGCCTCTGGCTTTGCCACCTACCAGCACTAGGTCTAGCATTTCGCGGCGCGGGAACATTTTAACGGAACCCTTTGCAACTTGGCGCATCATGGATTGATAAGCACCGAGCAAGAGTTGCTGGCCTGTTTGCCCACGAGCGTAGAATGTGCGGCTAACCTGTGCGCCGCCAAAAGAACGGTTATCCAAAAGACCGCCGTATTCACGCCCAAAAGGGACGCCTTGGGCTACGCAATGGTCTATGATTAAATTGGAACACTCTGCCAAGCGATGCACATTTGCTTCTCTTGCGCGGAAATCTCCGCCTTTAACGGTATCGTAAAAGAGGCGGTAAACCGAGTCTCCATCGTTGGGGTAATTGTGGGCAGCGTTTATGCCGCCTTGTGCGGCAATAGAGTGCGCACGGCGAGGGCTATCTTGAATGCAAAATGATTTTACATTGTAGCCTAGTTCGCCAAGGGATGCTGCAGCAGAAGCTCCTGCCAAACCTGTTCCTACCACTATGATTGTAAATTTGCGCTTATTAGCAGGATTTACCAGTTTAAGCTCAAATTTATGGCGAGTCCATTTTTCTGCAATAGGACCGCCCGGAATATTGGATTCTAATTTCATTGCTCGCCTCCTTCTTCTTCTATTTGTGGCTCATCGTAATCCGGCAGTTCTCCCGGCACCAGTGGCTCTTCTTTATGATGGTTCCTGCGTTTTTCCTTAAAACCTTTTGGCCCGCCATCTCTAAGCAACCTATCCCTTTCTACTATGAACTTAGCTTTTCCGGGGCTTCTTGCTATTGCGGCGGCTTTACTTTTTTGTTCTTCAATGGGCTTTTTAGAAAGAATTTTCAAAGCCTCTTGGTAGTGAGGATTTTTGGCTTGCTCAATTACGGCTTTTGCTTTTTCATCTACATTGACAATGAAACAGCACCATGCGGCTGTTACTGCAAAGCCAATGGCAACTACAACGCAATAGGCAATAGCCAGCTTGTCTATTATGGGAGTCCATTTTTGGTGGTTTATGCCCATAGTTTGAAACGCGCTGGAAATGGCATGCCACAGGTGGAAACCCAAAAGGAGCATAACCATTACATAAAACACTGCAAATATGGGGTTGCCCAAGACCTCAACGGTGGTGAGCCACATATCGCGAACAACTGCGCCACCTGCCACCTCAGGGTTTATATAGTAGTAATGGACACCATTGCGAACCGTGAAAATATGCCACACAACAAAGGCTATTAGCGAAAGACCAGACCAAATCATTATAAAGGTTGGGAATTGCTTTTTGCCTTTGCGGGCATCCACTACGTAGCGAGCTGTGCCCCGTGCCTTGTTGTTTTGCAATTTTAGCGTTATTGCTAAATATACGTGGATTATGAAAATCAAAGCCAAGCCTGCTTCAACGGAATACAAAAAGAGCTTGGATTTGGTTAAAAGGGCGGAATAGACGTTGTATGCCGTCTGGGCAGCCACCGGGTCTGGCATGAGCAGTTGAAGGTTGCCAACCATGTGACCCAGCACAAAAAGCACCAGAAGACAGCCGGAAGCACCCATAACCTGCTTCTTTCCTATGGAAGAAGTGAGGTAGGTTAAAAGCCATTTCATCTGTTAAATCTCCTAAAGAACTAATAAATCGTGAATAAATATAGAAAATTAAATAATTAGCTTAATGTTTGGGTTTGGGGTATGGTACCCTTGATAGGAGGCTTGGGATTTTATATATTCCTAACATGGAAACAGTATCTATTGGTGAATTTAAAACGAGCTTTTCCGAAGTTTTAACGGTTGCAAGGAATGGCAAGCGTGAAAGCGAAGATAATATATCTTCTTATGAAATTGGAAAAAAATATTTTGGAAAGTACGGCAGTGGAAATGGACGTCTTTCTCAAGATTATAAAAAAAACTTGAAACAGAAATTATATGGAAAATATAGTCCTTGTTGATGCAGGTCCCCTAATCGCCCTTTTTGATAAAGACGATTTTTATCATAAATCAATTAAAAGATTTATGTCAACAAATGATTTTCTGCTCATGACGACAACGGCTGTTATTACGGAAACTTCTCACATGTTGGATTTTAATATTCAAACTCAGATTGATTTTTTAAAATGGATTAATGAAAAAGGAATTATTATATATGAAATTCAACAAAAAGATATTCAGAGAATAATAGAGTTATCTACTAAATATTCCGATATTCCTATGGATTTTGCAGATGCAACTTTAGTTCTAGCAGCAGAACAAACTGGAATTCGTAAAATAATCTCCATAGATTCCGATTTTGAAATATATAGATTGCTGGGCAAAGAGAGAATAGAAAATATATGGGGTTTATACACATAATTTACATACCCGCTGAACGTTTGTATAGCAAAATCCATATAACCTCATTTATAGCCATTTAAGCCATTCTGAAGGGTA
>LIUI01000129.1 GCA_001462235.1 Fibrobacteria bacterium GUT307 | reverse complement strand
AGCGTAATGAAGCATTTTGGAAACAACGGTCGTTTCAGGGCATTTTGGGGAGATACAGGTACACCGAGTTTTTTGGCTAAGTTTATAGATAGAAATGGAGCAGACATAGCCGATATTGAAAATATTGAATTACGACCTGAAGTTTTTTGGAATGGTGATGAAGATATAGTTCCATTCATGTATCAAGCGGGTTATTTGACTATAAAAGATTATAATAATGTATTTGAAACTTATAGATTAGGCTATCCTAATGTAGAAGTGCGCAGTTCTTTTGAAGCAGATAGAGGATAAAAAATATTATGTCCCCTATTTGGAAAAGGGGTGTAAAATATTCAAAATAGGCGTTGTGTTTGGTGAAAAAGAAAGGAATGTTATAGAGTGGAAGGTGGGTTAAAAACAGAAACATGCACATAATCCCCCATACAAATATCGAAACCTTGGCGAACAGGTTTATAGAAGACCTTTTGTCTAAAGAAAACTTTGGCGCAAGCCACGCAAAGGGCGGTTTTTTGACAGGCGGGAATGTGATTGTTTGCGAGTCTAAGGGTTTGCAGGAATATTTGCAAAAAAAATGCGTGGATAGGCATGGAATATGGACGGCTTTGCCGTTTAAGCCGCTTGCCGGGCTTTTAATGCAATGTGCCTATAACCTATCTCCCAAGGAACATAAAAAAGATGAAAATGAAAATATCTTCAATGCAAACAATTTAGTATGGGCTATCTATAAATTACTGAAAGATGAAAAGAAAACTTTCTTCTTTGCCAGCGAAATAGCATCCCTATTTTCCGCATACCAAATTTACAGACCCGAACTCATTGAAAAATGGAATAAAGGCGAAACCTACGAAAATCCAAAAGTTGACGAGAATTTCAAAAACAATGAAAAATGGCAAAGAGAATTATGGACCGAATTAAAAGCCGAATATAAAAATGAACTGGATATTTCACAGCTTTACGAATTTACGGAAAGCGAACTGAAAAATTCCAAAAGCGAAAAGAAATTCTTGCCAAAACAGATTTTCATATTTGCCCCTCTGTCTATGGCTCCGGTTCACTTAAAAACACTAACACTCCTAGCCGAGGCTGGCTGCAAAGTTAATCTATACTTGCATCTAATAAGCGGCGAATATATAGGCGACACAAAAAGCGAAAAATCAATTGTGCATTTACGCAAAAAATCCTGGACAGAAAATGGAAAAATCATAGACGAAAACAGATTATATTGGGATTTAGGCAACAGATTAATAGCAAACCTAGGCCGCTCTGCTCAAGTTTTATACGAACAAATAGGTTGGGAAAATTTAGAAGTCATTGATGAACCCTTAAACGAAAACTCATTGCTGGAAAAAATCCAAGCAGACATAAAAAACGACAACAACTCTCAACTTGATAATAACTCTCAACTCTCAACTCTCAACTCTCAACTATCCATAACGCTCAACAACTGCTTCTCACCATTAAGAGAAATTGAAGTTCTGTGCGATTATATACTGGATTTGTTTGCAAATAAAAATCTATCGCCCGCAGAAATCGCCGTTGTTTCCCCGAATATTGAAACTTATGCAAGTGCAATAGAAATGGTTTTTGGCAGATACGAAATTCCATATAAAATCGCAGACCGAGATTTGAAAAAATATGACAAAACAACACAGCTTTTGAATTTGCTTCTTTCGCAAATCGGCGGCAGATACGAAGCCGCTGATATTGTTGCTCTCTTTGAATATTCCAAATTCGTGCGGAGCGAAGAATTGAATTCAAATGATAGAGAGCGTTTGGAAAAATGGGTTAGGGAAAATGCAATCAGGCATGGTTTAGAGAGCTCTGCCGAGCCACCGAATTATTCTTTTGAAAGTGGATTTGACCAGTTAGCCGCAGGATTTTTTATGATTTCGGAAACGGGTTTTTCCGAAGCACAGGAGTATTGCTACCCGGATATAGAAGGCAATTCCGCTAGAATTCTAGGTGATTTTGTCTGTTTTGTCCGAGCGTTGAAAGAAATTGAGGAAGAGAGCAAAAAGGAAAAATCGGTTGAGGATTGGGATAAGTTTTTCAAGGAAAATTTGCAAATATTTTTTGGAGCAGATGAAACCGATTTTAACGAAGATAGGGATAATCCCTACCAAAAAGTTATAGGCACATGGGATGCTCTGAAAAAAGAAATGCTCACAGGTTTTGGCGGTGCAACTCTGCTCATAAATTTTTCCGTTCTAAAAAATGCCTTGCTAAAAAAAATGGAAGCAGGTGCAAAAAATTCATATTCTTTAAGCGGCAAGGTATCTTTTTCAAATTTTGAAACCATCAGAGCAGTTCCGCACAAGGTTATTTGCTGTATTGGAATGAATGGCAAAGATTTTCCCCGCCAAACCGTTAGCAAGGAAATTAGCATTATAGCGGCGGAATACCGGCAGGGGGACAAAGATACCGCGAATGAAGACAGGCTTATGTTTTTGGAAACTATTTGCAGTGCAAAAGAAGCCCTTTACATAAGTTGGATTGGGCAAAGTGAAAAAACAGCGGAGGAACTTGAGCCTTCCAGCGTGGTTGTTATGTTTTTGAAAAATTTGGAAGAGCAGTATGGAGTTGACAAAAATATTGTTGTAAAACATCCTTTGCAGCCATTTTCCGGAAAATATTATGACGGAACTTTGAGCACTTATGACAATAGATGGCAATCGACAGCGAGGAATTCAAATAATATTTGGAAATGGGAAATTGCTCCTGATGAAGCAGAGAAAAAAAGAGATATTGACGAGTTGTACAAAATTTTATCCGATGTTCCTAAATATTTTTTGAAAGATGTTTGCAATATAGAATTACCCGAAGATACTCCGCTTTTGGAAAAATTGGAACCTTTTGTTGTGGAAAGAGGATTGGAGGAATGGAAATTGGCAGATTTGATTTTGAAAGAAAGGAATATCAGGATTGCAAAATTGAGAGGCGAATTGCCAAACGGAAAATTTGCGGATAAGAGCATAGAAAATATTAAAAAGGAAATAGAGGAATTAAAAGAGAGAACAGAAGGTGAAATTCCGGGGACTTTTTGGATTTATCCCAGCAAAGATAAAGGCAAATATCGTTTAAGGCATTGGTTGTATCATTTGGATTTGAATTTAAAGGAAAAAGTGAATACAAAAATATTTCTAAAAGACTGCACAATATTATTGCCCGGTATGGAAAAAGCCAAGGAAATTTTGGATAAATTATGGGAACTTAAATTGGAACTCAAAAAAAGAATGTTGCCGATTTTCCCCGATGCTGCGTGGGAATATAAACAGACAAGCGACTTATCAAAAGCGTGGCAAAAACTTGATTCATATTCTCAATATGCAAAAATGGCAATGAAAAATGCGGAGTCCTTTAAGGATTTAGGTATAGAGGAAAAATTTATAGAATATTCTGAAAAATTATTTGAAAATTATAACGGCGTAGCGGAGGCGGTAGAATAATGAAGG
>LIUI01000128.1 GCA_001462235.1 Fibrobacteria bacterium GUT307 | reverse complement strand
TACCGCAAAGATCCGAGGTTTGCGGATAGAGACGATGTTAAGTTTGCGGTTATTGTGTTTAAGGGGAAGGGGGATTACGATATCGGAAACTTACCTTTCTAGAGTTTCTAAATCTGCCATATACACTAAAAAATTCTATATTTATTTTGCAACGATGCTTCATTACGCAGAAACGCATTTTAGGTTTCCCGTCTCAAGGCTTTACCGTAAAGAGCCTGTTATTCTGATAGACGCACCATTTCAGGTTTGCCCGGGTGCGCCTTGCCCTGTTTGGCTGGTAGTCCGCAACGCAAATCGCTTTCCTGTTTATATAAACGAAATTTATGGGGAATGGAAAAATGCAAACGGGCAAAATATAAGTTTTACATTACCAGTTCAACAACAACTGAACAAAGCTTTCCACTTTGAAGAATTAGAATTTCAAAAACCAACAGGAAGCCTAGGTTTATGGCTCTTAAAAATTTTTATCAAATACAAAATAGGGGAAAAAGAGCAAATATGCGAAAGATGGAATTATCCCTATTTACCACCCAAAACTTTGGCTATAAACTTCCTCAAAGAACAAGCACCCAAACCAAGTGGCTGGATAGCAGGCGATACACACGTCCACTCCAGTTATACCTCAGACTCCGTGGAATTTGGTGCAGGGCTTTCCGTTTTGCAAAAAGCCGCTAAATCCGTGGGCTTGGATTTTGTTTGCATAACAGATCATTCCTATGATTTGATTGGCGATAAAAGATTTCAAAAAATGAAAAAGGAAATTGCCAATGTAGAGACGGATAATTACCCGTCTCTACTTGCTGGCGAAGAAATTTCTTGCGGAAATTCGGAAAATCAAAATGTGCATTTGCTGGCATTTGGAAATGAGAATTATGTAAAGGGGCATGGAGACGGAGGCCGCAGATGGTGGAATACAAAACCCGATTTGCCAATCCAAAAAGCCATAGAAGAAAGCAAAGTATTCTGCTTTGCAGCACACCCAAAACTTCAAATGCTCTTTGCAGAAAAATTCCTGCTAAAAAGAGGGCATTGGAGCTACAAAGATTTAACGGAAAATAAAATAAGCGGCATTGAATTCTGGAACGGATTTAGAGGAAAAGATTTTTACAAAGGTCGCGAACTTTGGATTAAATGCCTGCTCACAGGGCACAAACTTTTGCCCCTAGGCGGGAACGATGCCCACGGCGATTTGAATTGCTATACCGCAGTCAAAAAGCCCCTCTGGAACCTAAAATGCAACAATGAACACGTATTTGGGCAGGTTAGAACCGTAATTCCAGATACCGGAAAAACTCCCTTTAGCGAACTCCCGGAAAACCTCTATATTACAGACGGTCCTGCTTTATGGATAGAAAAGGACAACAACGACAAATTTATTCTGCACGCAAAAAGCACTGAGGATTTTGGCAAATTTTTGAGCATTGCAATTTTTAGAGGCAAAGACGGAGCAGAAAAAATTGAGCAAATAAAAATAGGCGATTTATTATCTTATGATTTTGAAATTAATTTAGACAATAACCTCTACACAAGGGCAGAATGCGAAACATGCATGGGCAAATTTGCGATGACGGCAGCAGTTTATTCTCCTCCTGTTGTATAGGCGTATCGCTGAATGGTAAAAGGGAAATTATTGCGCATAACTGTGAAAAAGACAGTATTTTTGACTGCGCTTCCATAACCAAATCCATGCCAACAGGCTATCTTGCTTTAAAAGCCATGGAAAGCGGAATTTTAAGCATTGAAACTCCGATTGCAGAAATACTGCCAAGCTTTGCCAAGCACCACAACAGCGAAGCAAAAGTTTTTCACCTATTAACGCATTCCCTAGACTACCGCTTCCCGATGAGTTCCTTAAAGGACTTGACACCGCAGGAAATTTGGCAACGCATAAATTCGCATAAATTTGAAATTCCACCCGGGCAATTATTTTGCTATGGAAATGCAAACAGCATTTTGCTCGGCAAAGTTTTAGAAACCGTTTACAAAATGCCATTAGACAAATTGGCAAGGGAAAAAGTTTTTGAACCTCTTAAAATGCAAAACACCGGTTGGCACCCGCTTAAGTGGACAACAACAAACCGCATAATCCCCACGGAAATTTGCCCTTGGCGAGGCAGGGAACTGAGGGGAGAAACACACGATGAAAGTGCATGGAAGCTGGAGCAGGAATTTGGTGCAGTTGGTTCTGCGGGAATTTTTAGCACCGTTCCTGATATTTTAACTTTTTTGGAACATATTTTGGAATCGGACTTTTTAGTGGAAAAGTTGACGACAAATGCTTTAAACTATTTGCCAAACGAAAGCACCGCGCTTGGCTTTGAACTGAATAACCCTAAATTTATGGGAGAAATAGAAAAGGGTGAAACTATTTTTGGAAAAACAGGATTTACCGGGACGAGTTTTATCTGTAAACCCCAGGAAAAATTGATACTCGTAATTTTGTGCAACTACACTTACCCCCGCAGAAAACCAAACGCAGACAGAATTAACGCTTTTAGAGCAGATTTAACAAAAAAATTCCTTCATAACCCCGCAAACTTTAATTTCAGAGATTTTGGACTTTAAGTGAAAAGGGAAAGCCGGTAGGAGCGTTGCCTGCAACGCCCCTACGGCTTCCCCAACCGCTTAGTCCTGAACGCAACGAACACTATACAAGACAGACTTACCATCGAGGCCCCAGTCCGCGCTCTCGAACTTGTAGCCCATGTACCTGCTGTAAGCGCCGTAGCTGACGTACTCACCGGAACTCCACCAGAGGCCGAAGTAGCCGGCATTGATGAAGTCACCACCGGAATAGCCGCGGCCACCCGGAAGGGCGGAAAAGCCATACTTGTCCGTGTCATTTCCGTTTTCGTTCCAGCCGCTAGTTGCTTTCAGATATTTGCCAGCCGTATAGCTATGGTAAGGACTTTCCTCACCACTACCCTCGCCGTTATTTTGCCCATCTACCCAACGGAACAGCTTATCCCAATCATCATTGCTCGGAATATGCCAACCAGATGGGCAAATACCACGATGCTTTGACTGTATTGAGCTTGAGCAACTACTTGAGTTGCAGCTTGATGGAAGGCCCATAGCCGTCGCCCAGTCGTACAAGCGGCCGTATTTTGTGCAGTTGGCAGGGTCGTCGCCGTAGCATTTGCTGCCGGGCACATCGGAATCCAAATTCTTAGCCATCCAGACTTGGCTTCCGATGGTCACTGTTGCAAGAGAATTAGGAGTGCCATTGGAAGAACTAGAAGCACCGCCGTCAACGCTGGACGAGGAACTGCCGCCCTGGCCACCGCCAGATGAACTGGAACCACCGTCACCATCATCGCCAACGCCAGGCGAGCAGGAAAATGTGAATGCCATAGCTGCAAAAGCAACCGCCAATAGAAAACTTTTAGTTTTCATAGTAAACCTCCGTTTTTAGGGGAATTTGAAGCTAATTTCTTACAGAATTGTAATTTTCTTGTAAATTTTTTGTAATTCTCTGGGCTTGAATTTAGGCGAAAAATGAGGGTGTATATACTTGCTTTTATGACACTTCCGGCATTTCGCTCAAGGGTGCAAGGCTTGGCCTGCACTGTAAGCTCCGTTTGCCGTATTTGGGGCGGTATAGGACATTATGAACACAAATATAGAAATATTTTTGGGGCTTGGCAATGGAAAAAATAAAAAAAATCGCTTTTTTTGAACCAATCCCCCCGTTTTTTCCGTCTAATAGATAAATAACCTAAAATAGGAGTTTGGATATGAAATATAATCCGGATTTGCATAATAGACATTCTATTCGTTTACATGGCTACGATTATGCCCGCACTGGGGCATATTTTGTTACGATGTGTTTAAATAAACGGATTTTTCAATGCAATGCAAACAATTCGCCAAACAATTCGCAGGCAAAGGGCAGACACGCAGGTCTGCCCCTACGGTTGCGATTGGCATCGTATTTTGATTTTCCGATATTGGGTATGATTGAAAACAATGTTATGATATTGAATGATTTTGGAAAAATGGTTGACAAATATATTTTGATGATTGCAAATAATGCGGATAAATTTTCCAATATTAAAATCGGCGAATATGTCATTATGCCAGACCATATCCACGCAATTATTGAAATTGACCGCACCCGTAGGGGCAGACCTGCGTGTCTGCCCTTTGCCGCAACGTGTCCACCCAATCCACAACCATGTCCACCAAATTCGCAACAAAATCCACCAAATCCACAACCGTCCCCCATTTCCATTGAATTGGGAACAGTTATTCAATGGTTTAAAACAATGACAACCAATGAATACACAAACAATGTAAAAATCCTAGGCTGGCAACCATTCGATAAGAAATTATGGCAACGAAATTATTACGAACACATAATACGCAACGAAACAGAATTGGCAAAAATCACATCATATATCCGTAATAACCCAATTTTATGGAAAAAGAAACATGTGACTACAATCCTGTGAAATATTCCTTCATAACCCTGCAAACTTTACTAAGCTCCTCTTCTGAAATTATATAAGGCGGCATTGTATAAACAACCTTTAAAAAAGGCCTAAGCCACACACCGCGAGCCGCAGCAAACTCCTGAATGCCTCTGTGAGCCTCCTCCGTTCTGGTTTCTATAACCCCGCAAGCCCCAAGCACTCGTGTTTCCTTGACTCCCTTAGCTTCAAAGCCCAAAAGTTCTTCTTCAAGGATTTCCCGAATGCGGGCAATCTTTTGCAGATAATTTTCCTCTCTAAAAACTTTTAGCGAGGCAAGAGCAGCAGAACACGCTAATGCATTTCCCATAAAGGTTGGCCCGTGCATAAATGCTTTTTCATAAGTATCGCCTAAAAAGGAATTGTAAATTTTGCTGCTTGCAAGTGTTGCAGAAAGCCCAAGGTAACCGGCAGTCAAGGCTTTACCTAAAACCATAATATCCGGCTTTATATTTGCCTGTTCGCAAGCAAACATGGTTCCTGTTCGCCCAAAACCCGTTGCAACCTCGTCTGCTATCAACAATACATCGTATTTATCGCAGAGTTCCCTTGCTCCTTTCAAAAATTCCGGCAGATAAAAATTAAAACCACCCGCACCTTGCAAAAGAGGTTCGCACACAAAAGCGGCGATTTTTTGGGAATGTTCCTTAAATAATTTTTCCATTTCTTGCAAAGATGTTTCTATAAAAAATTGTTCGGGCAAATATCCTTTGAACAAGTGATGCATGCCTTCTTCCGGGTCTCCTATGGACATTGCACCGCTCGTATCTCCGTGATAACCTTTGAACAAACAAGCAAATTTATGTTTACCCTTAACGCCTTGGTTTTTCCAAAACTGCACCGCCATTTTCATAGCAACTTCCACTCCAACAGAACCGGAATCCGCAAAAAAAACGTGGTCTAAGCCTGTGATTTCTGCAAGTTCTTTTGCCAAAATTTCCACAGGCTCATGGGTTAAGCCTCCGAGCATTACGTGGGAGAATTTTTCCATTTGTTCTTTAATAGCAGCGTTTATTTTTGGGTGATTATAGCCATGAATTACGCACCACCAGCTTGAAATAGCATCTATCAACTCACGCCCGTCTTGCAAGCAGAGTTTAACGCCTTTTACCGCCATAACCTTCAAAGGCGGTGGCATGGTTTGCATTTGCGAATATGGAAACCAGAGAGAAGACATCTAAGAACCTCCTATCAAATAACCGCCTTTATCACCCCCTTCGGGACCTAATTCAATGGCATAATCTGCCAACCTTATCATATCTGCATGATGTTCTACAAAAACTACTGCGTGCCCTGCACCGGAAAGCTCACGCAAATGATTCCACAATGGCTGAATATCCTGCAAATGCAGGCCTGCGGTAGGTTCGTCCAAAAGAAAAATTGTATTGCTTAAACTTGATTTATAAAGTTCGGCGGCAAGTTTCAAACGTTGAATTTCACCGCCACTCATCGTGATAGTCGCTTGCCCAAGCCTAATATAACCAAGCCCGATGCTTTCCAGAATTCGCAAAGGTCTCTCTATTTTTTTTATATCCTTAAAAAATTCACAGGCATTTTCTACTCGCATGGCCAAAATATCTGCTATGTTCTTGCCTCTCCATAAAATCTTTAAAGTTTCACTATTATATCTCTTACCCTTGCACGCCTCGCAAAGTTCCCAGACATCGGATAAAAAGTGCATTTCTATCAACTGGTATCCCCTACCCTCACAAACTTCGCAACGCCCGCCTTCTTTGTTGTAAGCAAAACGCCCTATATCATAACCTCTAATTTTTGATTCCGGGAGTTTGGAAAATAAATCCCGCAATATCTCTAAAATACCCATATAACTTACCGTGGTAGAGCGAGGGCTTGAATTTATCGATGTTTGGTCTATAAAATGCACCGGCTTTTTCTTTTTTTCTGCTGCTGTTTTAATGCATTCCATTAAAGTGCTTTTGCCCGAGCCGCTAACACCGTAAATTGCAGTAATAGCTCCAAAAGGAATTTTTACGGAAATATTTTTAAGATTATTCTTTGTTAGATTGTTCAAAGTAAAATTGTTAACTAGGGGGGCGGGGGGGTTAAGCAACAATTTATGGTCTTCAAGAGCTTTTTTTCCGGATAAATATTTAACGGTTGCGCTATGCGGAAATTTTGCCGGTGCCTTTGCTTCGGAAAGTTCCTTAGGCGTCCCTGTTGCCACTATTTCTCCGCCAAATTCCCCTGCCTTAGGGCCTAAATCTATAACATAATCGCTGGCTTTTATAAATTCCAAATCGTGTTCCACAACAACAATGGTATTCCCCAAATCTCGCAATTTATAAAGGGATTCCAAAAGTTTTTTTGTGTCACGGCTATGCAAACCTATGGTTGGCTCGTCAAGAACATATAGAACGCCCTCCAAACCGCTGCCAATTTGCCCTGCCAAGCGTAATCTCTGCGATTCGCCGCCGCTTAAAGAATCCCCTTTGCGATCCAAAGTCAAATATGAAATCCCAACATTCATAATAAATTCCATTCTGCTCAAAATTTCTTTTAGCAAAGGTTCTGCTATTATTTTTTGAGTTTTATTAAATGGGATATTTTTTAACCAGTTAAAAGCATCGCTTATTGAAAGTTTACAGGCACTGCTTATAGATTTTCCATCAATTTTCACTCCCAAAAATTCTTGTTTCAATCGATCGCCTTCGCATTCAGGGCAAATTTTCCCGGAAATTTCACCAAGGCCTTGGCAACGCTCGCAAGCCCCAAAATGGTTGTTGAAACTGAAATTTTTTGGGTCTAATTCTCTTGTAAAACCAAAATCGCAATCTTCGCAACTTAAAACATTTGAATAATAGGCTACTTTATCCCCTATCTTAATTTTGATTTTTCCTTTGCATTCTAAAAAGGCCTTCTCTATGGAATCCAGCAATCTTGCATTATTTTTTTCTTTTAAAAGAACTCTATCTAAAATTTCATCTTTTGAAAAAATTTCCACTAAATTATTGTTGCTATTATCATAAGTTTTATGCAAATATCGCAGCAATTCCGTAGGATTATATTTTTGCAAGTTTTTTTTGTGAACCGGGCAGGAGGGAGTTCCAAGCCGTGCCCACATTATGCGAAAATAATCGTAAATTTCCGTTAAGGTTGCAACCGTGCTTCTTGGGCTTCTGGAAGTGCTTTGCCTGTCTATGGCAATAGCCGGAGCCAAGCCCTGAATGGAGTCAACATTGCCCCTATCCATTTTTCCCAAAAACCTGCGAGCATACGTAGAAAGGCTTTCCAAAAATCTTCGCTGCCCTTCTGCAAAGAGAGTATCAAATGCAAGGCTGCTTTTGCCCGCACCGCTTACCCCCGTAATCACCGTTATTTTGTGACGCGGAATGTTCACGGAAATGTTTTTAAGATTATGTTTACGTGCCCCGCTTATTACAATATCCAAATTCTGTTTCATATTCCTCCCACCGCAAGCCTTAAACCATCTGCTGCACTCGTTAAAATTCCACCTGCGTAACCACCACCCTCGCCAACCGGATAAATACCCTTAACAGAAACGGATTCGCCGTTTTCTTTGCGAACAATGCGAATTGGCGAGGATGTTCTTGTTTCCGGTGCTATTAAAAGTCCGTTTTTTATAAAGCCCGGCATCTTTTTCTCAAACTCATGAAGAGCGGTTTCTAAAGCAGAGCATACAAAATCCGGCATAAAATCATGAAGATAATTTTTCTTAGCCAAAAAATTCTCCGCGCTTTGCTTTGGCACGGAAAAATTTCTCCCTGCAATTTCAAAAGCCGCTTTTTCCAATTTTCTTTGCAAAGCAATCCCGCTTTTTATATCGCTTTTATCTATACTGCACGGAACCACAAGGGCAGAATTTGCAAAAGGCGAATTTCTGCGGCTATAGCTCATGCCATTGGTTGCCACTCCGTTTGGCTCCGATGCACACGGCACCACAACTCCACCCGGGCACATGCAAAAACTGTATGCGGTATTTCCCGTTAATGTATAATCTGCCGCTCCGGTTAACTTATAATCTACGCCCTTGCCAAAACGGCTTTCATTGATAAAACTCTGCGGATGCTCAATGCGCACCCCAACTGCAAAAGACTTCCCTTCTAAAAGTACGCCATGTGCACTAAGCATATCGTAAATATTCCTTGCAGAATGCCCGCTTGCAAGCACAAGAGCTTTGCACGGGAGCCATTTTTTATTTACGCAAATTGAATTCAAGTTATTGCCAAGCACGGAAATATCTTGCAAACAGTTTTCAAAATAAATTTTGCCGCCGAGTTCCAAAATCCGCTTTCTCATATTTTTAATCAAAAACTGCAATCGGTCTGTGCCTATATGGGGTTTTGCCAAATATGCTATTTCTTTAGAAGCTCCGATTTTTATCAAATCGCCAAGAACGGATTGTGAAAATTCCGTTCTACTCCTTGTATTTAATTTTCCATCAGAAAAAGCCCCTGCCCCACCTTCTCCAAAAAATATATTTGAATGTTCCAGAAATATTCCGCTTTTCAAAAATCTGCGAATATCCCTAAATCTTTCTTCAACCGGCTTTCCTTGTTCGTATAAATTAACCTTATGCCCCTTTAACAGCAGGCCGTAAGCAGCCCATAAGCCAGCGGGTCCCGCACCCACAACAGAAATTTCGCTTGGCATTTCATCATTTTTTTTATATTTTTTTAAAAGAGCCTCCGAATCAAAATTCTGCGCAATTTTCTTTGTTTCTTGCTCCGTGCTAAAAGCCGCATTGCAAACAAAATGCGGGCTCCCCTTTTTTCTGCAATCAAGCGCAAGCCGCTCTATATGCACATTAAAAACCTTTTTCCCTAAAATATTTTCTATTACTTTAGGGATATTGTTTTTTTGCAAAAGCGGAACTTTGAATTGCTCTAGTCTAAGCTGTGCCACTTTGAACCCAAATAAGTTCCGATTATTTTACCTTTTAATGTTTTTCCTAATAGCGGCGAATTGCACACCGAACCGGCAAAGGTGTTTTCTTCAACTTCCCATTCAAGATTAGGGTTAAAGAGAATTAGATTTTCCGGTTTTCCCAAAGACAAAGTTCCAGCCCCAAGCCATTTTAACAAGCGTTCCGGATGCCCAAAAGTTTTTTCTGCCGTTATTTGCCACAACGCAGAAAGTGCAATCTCCAAAGATACCGCACCGGGCAAAGCATCTTCAAAGGTTGTTTGCTTATCTTGCTTGCGAACTGGAAAATGATTGCAGCTAACAGACTGCACCGTGCCGTCTAAAAGCCCATTCCATAGGGCTTCTTTGTCTTTGGATGTTCTGAGCGGCGAAGAAAAACGAAATTCGGAAGAAAGAGATAAAAGAGACGAATCGTCAAATAGAAGGTGATAAATCCCAACATCGCAAGAAACATTTACCCCTCTTGCTCTAGCCTCTGAAATTAAACCTAAACTTTTTTTGCATGATACTTCCCTTATATGTATAGGAACTCCAAACCATTCCGAGTATTCCAAAAGCCGATAAACAGCTATTGTTTCTGCTTGTTCGGGAATTCCCTTAAATCCTATTGTATCCGAATAAAATCCTTCATGGACAACACCCGTGCTGCCCAGATATGGTTCCAAAGGGTGAAAATAAAATGTTTTGCCCGTTGCCTTGCCATATTCAAAAATCATCCTTAAAAACCGCAAATCTTCCGGAAAAACTCCGCTATCTCCAAAACCGGCTGCCCCGCCGCTTGCAAGTTCCAACATTTCACTTATGCTTCTATGCTCGTTTGCCTTGCTAAAAGATGCTAATAAGGAAATTTCCAAATTTGATTTTTCGCAAATTAATTTAAAGGAAGTGAGCTGGTGCAAATCGTCTATGGGGTTAGCTTTGCTTTCGTAAAGGCAGCCATAAAAACCCCCTCTACGCATGGCTTCTAAGCCGTCTGCAAAAGAATAAACATCGTCTCTGGCCGGCTCGTGAAAATCTGCGCCAATGGCAAACAGAGCAGGGAGTGCAAGCAAGCCACTACCATCTATTTCTGCGGTATTTCCGTTTTTTAGAGATATGTCTTGTTCCTTTTGCCAAGAGCCATTGGCAAAAGGGCGAACATTTTTTATTAGGAGCGCTTGGTTGTTCATCAGAGATGTAATATAGAAAAAACTTTTCGCCAAACCCAAGTGCCCCAACGCAAGAGTTCAATGCAAAACGGTGGAAGCTGGTGAATGGAGGCTGAAACACCCTAATGGGCTGGGTGAACGAGAACGATACTGATTATTTAAATTCAATTCCGGGTATGGCCGAGTCGCTTATTGAGGGACATAACACCCCATCATCCGAATGTGTTTCTTTAGAAAAGATATGGCCAGATGTATAAAATGAAATTTTGTATATTTTCACAAAAAGAGAGGCAGGTATGGCAACAATGACAATGACGGCAAGGCCAATAATCAAAACAGCCATGAATAAAATTGGGCTGGACGATAAGACGGATGATCTTCTGGAGATGATGGACAAAATAGAACTGGACATGAACCTAGCGATAAGCCTAGAACAGGCAGCAAACGGAATGAAAAGACCGGCAAGGGAAGTTTTGGAAGAAATAAGAAAAGAGGTGCTAGGTGCGGAAACTCGCTGACATATCAGACCGCTGTAAAGAAATGGTCAGAGATGCCGCCATGTTTATAGCACAAAATTCCATAACACAAGCTGAAATATTTTTTGACGAATTTGAGAGAATTATAGATTTAATAGAAACAATGCCGGGAATGGGAAGCAAATATGAAAACGGAATTAGGAAATTTTTGCTTGGTAAATTCCCCTATTACATCTACTACCAAGAAAACGAAAATACCATAGACATACTTGGAATATGGCACACAAGCCGTGGAACGAAATTTGAACCGTTGGGTATCGGAGAGCCATAGAGACGGAATAAATCCGTCTC